>DAORCZ010000313.1:0-8495 GCA_035345735.1 Pseudomonadota bacterium
ACGACTGCGCCGCTGCCCGAAACGACTGCGCCGCTGCCCGAAACGACTGCGCCGCTGCCCGAAACGACTGCGCCGCTGCCCGAAACGACTGCGCCGCCGCCCGAAGCGGCGACGACCCCGAGCAAAGTGACTGGGGCCACGACGACTCCAACGACGTCGCCGTTCGCTGTGCTCACGCCTGGAAGCGATGCCGCGACGGCGGGCGCAAACCCGATCGCCGCACGCAGCGTTGAGCTGTGGAAATCGGGCCTGGTCTTCAACGGGATCGACCATGCCATCTTGCTCTTCGAGGAGGATCAGCTCACTGGGTATGGGAATGCCGCGTTCACGCTCGAAGCTTGGATCCGGACCTCGACCCACGGTCGACGCATGCAGATCCTCAGCTTCGGTGGGCTCAACCAGCGGGCCTGGTTCTTTGTCAACCCCGATGGCAACCTGCAGTTCGAGTGCGGCAGTACGCCCAGCGCCGTGTCTAGCGTCGTCGTCAACGACGGCATCTTCCACCACGTTGCAGTCGTCGCCGATGTGAAGTCCGTGCAGCTCTATGTCGATGGTCGGCCGAGCGGCGGGGCCGTTGTCTCGGCCCGCAGCCTCCGCTCCGGTGAAGCATGGATCGGCGCCGGAACGCTCGACAAGGACACCCGCGAACTCGGGCAGTGGCGCTGGAAGGGAGCCATTGCGGAGGTGCGAGTCTGGAACCGGGCCCTCGAGCAGGCCGACATCAAAAACTGGATGGTGACCCGGCCGAGCGGCAGGGAAGCGAATCTGCTCGGCTACTGGGCCCTCGACAGCGCGAAGAATCCCGGTCGCGACCGTTCGACGCGCAGCCGCAACGGCCGGGCCAGCGGCAACATCCCCAGCATCACCGGGGTGCCGGTGTCACGCAGCAGCGCCGCGCCGATCTCCCTCTTTTCAGCGGCCGAGGTAGTGGCGGCCACGCCCCCGCATCAGCTGTCGCTGCGCCTGTCGAGCGGCATCGAGCTTTTTGCCAACCTCGTCGTACCGGTGCGGGCGATGTTGCGCCTGAAGGATGGCATCGACAACCCGTATACCCGCGAAGGCGCGAAGCCGGACACGCCCATCGACGCCGCGCTGATCGCCAACAAGCCGTCACCGCTCGGCGTAAACCCGTGGACCGGGCTCATCGATCTGCAGATGGACAGCGCGCCGATTCCGCTGACGATGCGCGATCTCGACGAGCTGCTGGGGTCTGACAACAGCGACGCCCTTACGATGAGCAACTTCTCCGCGACGACGGCGATCGAGCTCAAGGATACGCTGTTGGCGATCAGCACTGCCGACCGGACGCTCTATGGGTTCGACTTCACCTTCGTCCTGCGGAAGAGCTGGGACCTCGGCGAACCGTGGCTCGGCCGAAAGGATTTGCTGGTCCTGCGCGATCCCAGCCTGATCGTCGAGATCGACGATCCCCTGGTTGCTTCGCGGGATGCCACGGTCTCGCTGGAGGGTGTGGTCCGGTTCGGCAGCGGCGACCTGCGGCTCGGCGTGCTGCTGCCGGATCTAGTCGTCTTCGCCGACATGGTGCAGGGCAGCAAGATCTACATTCGCGACATCGTAGGGCTGTTCACCCTCGATGAGATGCCCGCACCGATCTACAATCTGGCGATCTCGGATCTGGAGCTCTCCTGTTCGCTGCGAGAGCGCAGCGGCAGCTTCTTCATCCGCACGTCCGATCTCTGGGAGATGGAGTTCGCTGGCAACCGATTCGCCGTTCGCGAGCTCTCCCTGGGAGTCTCCGGCGGCCTGGGGACCGCCCCACAGGGCCAGATTGGTTGCGTGCTTGAGCTGGCCGGCGTCCCCCTTCTCTTGAATGCATCGTCGGCTCCAGGCCGGGGCTGGACCTTTAGCGGCGGTCTGGGGGGAACGCAGGAGGTCGGCGGCCAACAGCTCGACTACAAGCTCCACCTCGACACACTGATCGAGAAGTTCATGGGCGATGCCGGAGTGCCCATCGACCTGCCGCGTATCGAGATCAAGACGCTGCAGCTGTCAGTAACACCCAAGACCGGCGCCTTCTCGATCCAGGCTGCGGCGGCGGCCGACGTGCCCCTTGGGAGCACGCAGCTTTCGATTCACGACGTCGGGATCGAAATCACACGGGCCAGCAGGACCGATGGGATAGTCGCCAAGCTTACGCTGTCCGTTTCCGGCGTCATCGAAGAGGTGGTGAAGTTCCAGAAGTTCACCCTGGACTTCACATACAATCAGAAGAAGGGAAACTGGTCGCTCAACAGCGCGCTCAACGCGACGATTTTCGATAAGAACATCGCCCTGACTGCGAGCCTGTTCCGCTCGGTCGAGGCAAGCGGACTGCGCTTCACGTTCGAGGGCACCGAGCTCACGCTGCCTCCACTCCTGCCCGACTTGACACCGGCGCAGTTGGCCATCGGCTTACGCTACCTGGAGGTCATCAAGGAGCAAAAGACCGGCTGGAACATCCAGGTGGTCGCCAAGCTGTGCTTCCTGAACTTCCCGGACACAGTCATGAAGTATCTGCCGGCAGACCTGGAGCTGCGCGGCGGCTTCAAGCGAGGCTGCCTGACGCTTGGCATCAGCCGGCTCTTCGCCGCGCAGACGTTCCCGGTCAAGGTCGGTGATCTCGATATGGGAACGATGCAGTTCGACCTGCGCAAGTTGTCGATCACCATCGGAAGCAGCTTCGGATTCGAGGGCTCGATCTACATCGGTCTACCATCGCGGTTAAACCATGTGTTCGGCACGGAAGCGAACGGCACGCCCAAGCTGCGGATCTTCAAGGTCTATGAACCGACGTGCAAGGAGGACCCGCAGGGCAAGGGCGACGGGACACGCGGGGACGAGGGGCTGCTCAGCATTACGCTGGGCCTGGACCTCGAAAAGGGCCTGTTCGCCAAGCTGAACAGCTCTCCCTTCGAAGGGGTGACGGTCGACAAGGGCGGCTGGGCATTCGATCTGAAGGAATACGGAGCCATCTCCATCGGGCTGCCGGAGCTGCGCATGACCGGCGCCGGCTTCGGAGTCAGCGGGTCGATCGAGATTGATGCCGAGCGCGGGCTGTGGCTGCCGCTGTCGCCGATCAGCGACCTGTTCCGTATGGCGAAGCTCACGGATCTGGCGAACGCGCTGCCCCGCGGGGTGCGGCTCGACAAGATCAGTCTCCGCGATGCCTCGGGGCGCATCAATCCCGTCGGTCTGCTCGGTCTGAAAGTCGACCAGCTGCCGCCCGAGGTACGGGAGGCCATGAAAGGCTTCCAAGATATCGTCGATAAGCTGCCGGAGAAGCTGAAGAGCTTCTTCGATTTTGAGCTCCGCCGGCTCGATTTCAGCCTCTACGTCGATGCGGCCGGCAATGTCTGCCTCGATCTGCGGACCGCTCGGGACTGCCCACTGCGGGCGATCCTGCCGGGCTTCCCGTTCATCACCTGCATCGAGCTTAGCCGGGTGGCCTTCGGACCGCTGCTGGGCGGTTCGTTGCTGCGTCTCGATATCGACGCGGAGATTCATACATTCGACTTCGTATCGCTCCTCGCCTCGCAACTATTGCCGGAGGGCATCGCCGGCAAGACTTTGCCAGCGAGCACCCGGCTGCAGCGCACGCTGCACCTGTGCGACCTGTTCATGATCGTCATCTACCAGGCTGGGATTCCGATCCCAGTGCCGCTGCTCTACACCAGGCTCGGCTTCACCTACGTCGGCCTCGAAGGCATCGAGTCATCGGTGCAGCTCTACTTTAACACCGCCAAGGTGGACGCAGACGGCAAGCCCGTGCTCAACGTCAGCGATGTCTTCAAGCTTCTGCAGATCCTGCGCAGCTTCTTCACCGATCCGGCGGTCGAGTTCGACCTCAAGAACCCGCCCGCCACCCTGGATCTGGTGCTGGTCGCCAAGGCCGCGTACCTGAAGCTGCCGCGCTACCTCGGCGGCGAGATGCTCGGCAGCAGCCAGCCAAAGCAGCTCGCAAGTGCCTACAAGCTGACTGCCGGCGCGCTAAATTCGATCAAGTTCGGCTCACCACGGTACATCCTGGATGCCCTGCCGCTCGAGGATCGCATCGGCCACGTCGAATTCGACCTGTGTGGCGTGTTCTCGTTTCGCGCCGGCTGGGTGCTGGCCACCCTGGACGAGTGCAAGCGGAAAGAGGCCGAGGTACTGGCGCTTATCGACGGACGGGCGTTGGACTCCGGCCACCCTGGCCTGGCGGGCAGGCTCGACAGCTTGATGCCAGAGAGCACCACGTTGGCCCTTGGGGACGTGAGCGCACGTCACGTGCCCGACCCGAACGGAGTCTTGATCCTTTTGCGCGGCGGCTTCGGCATCGGCACCCTGAAAAACGGCACTGCCCTGCTCGACGTGGAATCGATGCTGCTCCTGCGCATGAGTCCGGTGTCCGGGTTTGCCATGGCGGTCGGGCTTTCCAGTCGCATCGCCGGACTCCTCGAGTTCGACATGAAGGGCCTGCTGCGGATCTCCAAGGGCGCCGATAGGGGCTTCCAGCTTGCCGGCTCGATGATGCTGACCCTGCTCGGTCGCCAGATCATGCACGGAGCGTTCTCGCTGGGCGACAATCACTTCGCGATCGAAGGCATGCTCGATCTGTTCCCGCCGGAGGTACCAATCGCCGTTCGGGGGGCGCTGGACGGCAAGTTCTCGCCCAACGGCTTCAGCCTCGCGGGCGGCGGCGAGCTCTCGCTGCTCGGGCTGACCCTCATCGGTGGCACCGTCGAGATCGAGTCGCGCAAAGACGGCGACAGGCACCTGCATCGGCTCCACATCAGCACGACGCTGCTCGGTGCCATGTTCTACCTGGATGTGGCCAGCAACAACGACCGCATTCAGGCGAGCGGCGGCTGCACGCCCATCGTCTTTCAGCCCTTCTTCTCTCTCGACGGCAGCGGTGATCGCCAGGGCCATGGGCCGCTCGTCAGCTTGACCTTCGATCCAAACCGGCCCCAGGACAACGCCTTCTTCCTCGATGCCAAGGTGAGCCTGCTCGGAATATCCGCAGACACGCGGATCTCCATCACCTCCGAGGCGGCCGAGTTCGACCTGCTCGCGACGTTCCTCTGGGGTTTGGGAACGAGCCGCCTCCACTGCCTGTTCGCACCCAAACTCGGGTTCGAGATCTCGGCAGAGCTGAGCCTGGGGGTGCAGAAGACGAAGGAAACCCAGATTCAGGGCAAGACCGAATCCGTCGAACTAGATACCGGAGTCACCGGCAAGCTGTGGATCCGCATGATGCGACAGCCGAGTCCGCAGCTTCTGGCTGATCATTCGACGGAGGTCGAGAAACTCGTCGAGCAGCAGCAGCTCCTGTTCTCTGCGATGGGCAAGCTCGCCGGGATGCCCTCGGCCGCGGCCACGAAGGACCTGTGCGGCAAGCTCGCGCAATTGCGAGAGCTCCTCGCGGACGTCCGGATGCTGCACTACGGTCTGACGATGCCCGGACCATCGCAGCTTGGGGTGAGCGCCCTCGGCGATTACATCGGCGCGGTCGCGGCGGCCGTCGGGCAGATCGATGCCGTTTCGACAGCCCTCGGAGCGGCCACCGCAGCCTTGAAGGGACCGCCGAGCTCGGCCGCCGAGCGCGAAGAGCGCGCGCTCCTCGCCGAAATCGGCGGGGCGCTGCCAGTCCTGCGCCGGGCCGCCGTGGATGGCAAGGCATCGGCGGAGGCGCTCGATAACGAGGAGAAGTCCTTCACCACCACGGCCAGCCAGCTTCTCGGTCAGATGGAGCGGCCGGTCCTAGGGTTTCAAGTGGGAATAGTGGGGCTTATCACAGGGCGGACCGCGGGCCTCGAGCAGCTGCCGCGGGGGCTGTGGGCGCGCCGGCTCTTTCCGGCAGATCCCTGGGCCAGCCTCGATGGCCGCGAGAGCTGCGCCGGGTTCTGCGACGAGGTAGCGCGGCGCCATGGGGGGCGGATGGTGGACATGCTGAAGGCCTACGCCGTGGCACTTGATGCCTTCGACCGCCAGCAAGCCGGCCCCGCAACGCCCCTCGACCGGCCGCTCTCGCCGGACCTTCAGATGCGCCGCGCCAATCTCCTGCGCGAGCTCGACCTGCGCCCGCTCGATCCGGGCCGCCTGCCCTTTGTCGGGCTGGCGACCCCTGGTGCCTCGTCTGAAGGCACGGCGGCCTCGGCCCTCGCCACGGCGACGCGCTCTGACAGCCCAATGGGGCCGATGAGCTTCGAGATGGGGATGAGCCTGTCCTTCAGCCACCAGGGGCAATCGCACACCATTGCCCAGCTCCTCATCGAGAATCGGCCCGACAACTTCGAGTCCGCTGTCGCCCAGAACATTGTGACGGCCATGGCCGAGAAAGTCCTCGGCATCCGCAACCACGAGGCGCTGCAGCGCAGCCAGCTGAAGCAGCTCCAAGCCCGGCGCGCCGAGCTGCGCAGGAACCTGGCCATGCAGGCCAACAGCCTGCGGCTCTATCACGGCCTGCCTCGCGAAGCCGTCCGTCAGCTCCTCTTTGACTTGGGATATGCACCGGACGATTTCATGGTCAGGGAGTCATGATCGCAGCCTCCCTGCGCAGCGTCGTGCACGACTCCCCTGGAAGCAGACAGAGAGGACCTATCCATCATGACGGTAAACGACAGAATGACCGCGACGATCCGATATGACTACAATTTGTATGTTTTCCCGGAACCAACGAGGATCGGATTCCTGCGAAACATGGCTCTCGTGCAGGTCTTCGCTAACGGCAATTGGGCCAATATCATCCGGACAGTGGACGATGTCATAGTAACAGAACCGATTCATTCTGACGATATCCGCCCAGGAGTCTTAGCAGGCAAGCGTGTTGAGATTACGCTGAAAACCGATAGGGATATCAGGCTTGTCGGTGGACTTTATGAATTAACCGATCAAGCGCGGAGAAATGTCGTTGTAAAAAATAATTTCCATGTAGTTGTTTTATCTGGGAGCGGGAGATCTCCAGAACAATATTGCAAGGATATAATAAGAGGTTACTCTGATCCGAAATTTCGTCCGTACGTCAAGAGCATTTTGCTCATTGACTACCGGGGCTTTGGTTGCAGCCGGCATCCCCAGGGACCGAACCCGGATAATAACTATGTGCCCCACATCGATTACAAACCGAGCTCCAGAGGGCTTTATACCGATGCCCTGGCTGCAATCAACTTTCTCTGCGCTCAGCATCGGGTCTCCCTCCAGAACATCATCCTACATGGCTATTCAATCGGCTCAGGCCCTGCAGTTCATATGGCGGCGACTCTGCAGGGACTGGGCGGACTCGTGCTTCACAGCCCGATTCGTAGCACTTTTCGACAAGCCAAAATGAAATATCAATCTAATAGTGCAGTGCTAGATTGGGCCGCAGGCGCGGTTGGTCATCATTCGGCTGGTTTCGATAACATCAAGAAGATTGGCAGAGTGAACTGCCCTATCTATATTACTTGCGGTCCGGAGGACGATATGCAACGGGATGCTCTTGAACTGAACGAAGAGGCCACAAAAAAGAAAAGGAAGGTGGAATACGTTAAACATTTCGGCGCCCACGAGAATACGTCCGCTCCATTTTGGGTAGACGGGTTGGATGCATTTCTTGGGAAGTGCAGCCAACTTGGCGAGAGTTAACGGAAAGGTAGGGCATAGGGGGGGGGCAGCAGGGCCGTCTCCTGGGCGACTTATGACTGCAACAAACCTACTTGTCCCGTGTATCGGTGCGGAAGGTTGCGCGGTGCGGGCGATTCTGCGGTAGCGGTGTCGAAGGATTGGGACTCTCAGGGTTATGGCGCCGCCGCCGGCGCGCCGTGTAGATCTTGTACGGGGATTCCATAATCTGCTCTATCGGTACACTTGTTTCTTTCCGTTGATTCAGTCGCGTGGGGCAACCGTTCCGCGTCATCTTGTAAATGCGTGCATCAGCGTCGCGCGACGCACGCACCGGGCACCTCGCCTTGCGCGGTCCCTGGTGTCTATTCGCTGCGTGAGCTCCACAGGGAAGGGATAGACGAGTGCGTCGATCTGCAGCGCGGCCGTCGTGTACCCGGCGAGCGCGCCACGCAGATAGACCGGCGCCGTCAGGAGCACGCCGCGCGCCGCCGTCTGCACGAGGATGATCGGCGCCACCGTCGCGATGCCGTTCCTCGCGGCCCGATCGAGCATCTCGCGGCGCGATGGGTCGGACGCGGCATCGAACCCGAGCGCCGCGGCGCTGAGCGGTGCGGGCTCGCTGTAGTAGACCGGCACGTAGTACGGCCGCTCGGAGGCAGGTCGCATGCGTCCGTCGGGGCCCCTCTCACGGATCGCGAAGTCCGCGAAGCCATCGTCTCGGTTCCACGGGTTGCGTGGTTCGGCATGCTTATCGCGCATCCGTGACGACCGTCCAGTGCGTGCGCGGAGCGATGGACAAGGTGATGTGCGCCCCCTGTGCCTTCCTGCGACGAGGTTTGGCGACGGGGAAAAGTAGCGAGCCCGGCCGCTCGCTTCCTTGAGCGCCGTTGCTGGGCGGTGCTATGCCTCGG
>DAORCZ010000314.1:0-8488 GCA_035345735.1 Pseudomonadota bacterium
CATCGCGCCAGTCGACAATCTGGATGTCGGCGGTGCGGTCGATGAAGCCGCGTCGCCCAATCAGGACGTCGCGCGGTCCACGGTTGCTCCGTCCGGGGCGTCCCAGTGTCGAGCGCAGTCGCAAGTGTGCGAAGTACGGCGCTTGCAAGTCCACCGGGCTTAACAGCTTGCCGCGACGACCTGCGGCCAGCGCGGTGACACGGGCCATCTGCTCAACCAGCGGCGCCAGGTCCTCGGGCTTGGCCTCGGCAATGGCATCGCGTAGCTCGATCAGCTCTTGGTCATGCAGGCCGACATCGCTGGCGACTTCAGTAGCGGTGCGGGCCGCGCTCTGAACTAGGAACTCTGAGACGCGCGACCACAGCGCAACCTCTTCAGCGATGATGGCCGCAGCTGGGCTGCCTTCAGCAACGGGGATCGGCATAGGGCGGACGAGTATAGAGGGCGGCCAGCAAAAGCACAGCCCGATCTCTCCGCAATCGACCAGCGCACCGGACCGGATGGCTCCACCCGCTTGGCCTCGGCTTTGCATCTTACAGGCTCTGCCTGGCCCTGGCCGCCCGTCGACGAAATGGTTCGCCGCGCGTGATACGCTGGGTCATTGGGCAAAGGAGCTTGCGATGTCGCGTCCCCCTCTCGCCCTGGTTAGCCGCAGCCTTGTCCCCGCCACTCTCCTGCTAGGCAGCATCGCCGGCTGTGGCTCGCTGCCGACCGCGGAGCCCTACCCCACGCCGGGCGGCCTGCAGGCCTTGCCTGATGCGGCGGTGTCCGCGGCGCCGGCGTACCTGATCGACGACGGCATCGATCTGAATATCCCCTATGGCAGCTTTGGCATCGGCCAGTCGAACGGATTCTGGAGCCTGGCCTGGCAGCATGACCAGCCCCTGCGCACCTATTCTGGTGATCTGTACTGCCCCACGGGCTGTCGTTTTCTCGTCGATGTCTCCTCGATGGTACCGCCGGCCAGAGTGGAGCTCCTCGCCGCCAATCACGTGCGCTTCAGTGTCCCCAGCCAGCCTGAGACGCACTACCGACTTTCGTTCACCATGCCGGAGCAGGTGCTGCTGGGCCTGTCGCTGCAGATCGACGGTCAGCCGGCCGGAAATCCGCGCACTGTGTTCTCCTCGAAGAAGCAGCTCTCGTCAGTCGACACCATGCCATTCCGCTTGGTCGGCAGCCTGGGCCCAATCCTCGCCGTCGGGGGGCAGTGATGTCCCCACGTCGGGCTCGCAGAATCGATGACACATGGCAGCACGCGGGTCGAAAACGGTGTTGGCTCGCCAGCGGCATCATGGTCGGGCTCGCACTGGGGCCGCATGCAGCACGAGCCGATGACTTCGACGCCCCGCTGGTCGTGCCGGTCCACAGCAACCGCGCGGTGCTGCTGCGCGAATACCCGAACGAAGATCAGCCGCACATCGACCGAGCCGTCCCTGCCAGCCCGCCAGACGCGGTCGGCGCGCTGCTCATCCTGCACAGTCGCAGCAGCTTCCTGGTCCACGGTCCCGACATCAGCCGGCAAGAGTTTTCTCTGTCATCTGACGGGCCGGTCCTTGTGCGCATCCGGGCTGGCAGCCGCCGGCTGAGCATCTTGGGCACGGTACTGGGCATCGGCTCCACCGCGCTATTGCCTTTCGCCGGCATTACCCTGGGTTTCGGTCTGACTGCCCGCGGCAGCGAGCACCAAGTGGGCCCGCCTGGCTGGCTATCCATGGGCAACCAGCTCATCGTCGGGGGCAGCGTGGGACTCGGGCTCAGCCTCGCGGGTATCGTCGTTGGTTGGACGCTCTATGGCCGGACGCAGACCCGCGTCGAACAAGAGCCGCTGGCACCGCCGCCGTAACGGCCACGCCACTCCCTCACGTCCACAGACAGGTCTGGGCTTCGCGAATCCAGGCCTGCATCAGCTCGGCGCGGGGCCAGCCGGCCAGCGTCTGCATCACAGGCGCTGGGTCATGCGATAGCTCAGCCGATAGCTCAGCGATGGCCCTCTGCCGCGCCGCAGCGACCTCGGCCTGCGCTGCCGCATCGAGCTCATTTTCAGCCCAATCGGCGACGGCAAACGACAGGCGAGCGTGGGCAATCTCTTCGCGAGCGATGGTCTGCAAGGCGGCGCGAATCTCTGGATCCTCCGCGTGTTCCGCCTGATAGCTGGCAATCAGCGCTCCGATCAGCTCGCGCACACAGCCCTCCACCGCATTTTCGTGAGCGATCTCGATGATGGGGCGCAGTGAACTCGCGCCTGACCAGCCAGCCGCCAGCGCGTCTTGCTCCGTGGCGGTCAGCGTCTGTCCCTTTCGCCCGGCCAGCGCTCGCATCGCCGCGGCGTGTCCCTCTTCCTCGCGGGCGGCAATTCGAGCTGCCGCGACAAGTTCAGCGGGAGCCGAATGGCTGGCCAACTCGTCCGCAAGCTGCCGAAACGCCACCACCGAGGCAGCTTCCAGATAGGCGGCCTGTTCCAGGTAGCCCTGGAGCGCGTCGTCACTGCAAGCCGAGAAGCCAGTCAATCCGCTGGGCCGACGTCCACAGCCCACGCCGTAGTGGCAAGACTCTTTGCAGGCCACGACGGGTTGCCCGCTATCGGATAGCGCGGCGAAGCATGCATACGTACTGCCGCAAACGCGCGCACACCAGGCATCCGAATAGGGTGCCAGCGTCGTGCCACCATCGATGTCGCCGCTGACCAGGCCGCCATCGGCTGCCCCCCCATCGCCGCTTGCGCCCCCATCGCTGGCCAGCCCAGAGGAAGTCAGCGACACAAAGCGGATGCTCCCACAGGTCGGACTGGGCGACGGTTCAAGGACCGTCTTGCCCCCGCAGCTAAACGGCATGGTGACCAGCAGCAACCGCAGCAAGGCTCGATCGAAGCGCAACGAGTTCATGGTTTTTCCCCCAGGTTTCATCGGCCAGCGAGGACGCCGTGCTGCGCCAAGCCAACCAGCTCCAGCGACGTAGCCAGCAAGAAGTGCACCACAAAGCCCAGCCAGATCGTCCCGCTGCGCCAGCGCAGGTAGCTCAGCAGCACGCCAAACGGCACCGCCGCCACCGTCTCGGGCCAGAAGGTGTGCGTCGCCACATAGGGCAGCAGGCTGAGGGCCAACGCTGGCCACGTCCCGACGGCAGGCTCAAGAATTGCTGGCACCACTCCCCGGAAGCAGACCTCGATCGCCAGCAGGTACAGCGCCATCGCCAAGACCGCCCACAGCCACGGGGCCGGCGCGGCAAGCACCGCAACGGCCGGCTGATACATCGGGTACGCGGCCCGGGCGACCGGGCTCTGCGACACCACAAGCGCAGTCGGCAGCACAAGCAGGACGAAAACGGCCACGGTCCAGCCCAGGCTGCGCCAAATCGTCCAGGTCCTCCCGCTGCTGGCCGAGCGACGCAGACCCAGCATCGTTGCGCTATGCCCCAGCCAGGCGGCCAAGAGCAGCGGCAGAAGCAGATACCCAACCGCATGCGATAGCGCCCACAACCAGCGAAGCTGCAGTCGCAGCGAAGCATCGGGCAGAGCGACCAGGCGCGGCGAGATCAGGCCGCGCAGCCACAGCAGCCCGGCCGGGCGAGCCCAGCCCAGGGGGCTCAGCGCCGCCTGCACCAGGCCCGCGCCCAGGAGAGTCGCAAGGACCCGCACCGCTCGACGCCAAGGCACCATGGCTCATTGTCCGCGAAACCGCCCGCCGCCTGGCAGAGCAATCCTGCGAACATCCCCCTGCCCGCACCCGCCGAGCCGTCGTTGACAGGCCCGCCGCCCCGGGGTAGTGGCTAGGAGGCACGCTTCGTCGGAGCCGTGCAGAGAGGGACCACCAGGATGTCAGAGACGCAGGCCAAGGCCGGGGCACGGTTACGACGCTGGGGGCTGCGGCTCGGCGTGGCAATGCTGGTTCTTTGGCTGGCGCATCTTTTGTTCCTGCGCCTGACGCGCATTGCGCCCCCTGCCGACGCCTGGAGCCGCGCCCAAGCCCTGCCGAAGGCGCTGCCCATCCCCCGCGGGGTGAGGACGTTCGTCGGCGACAACTGGGTCAGCCGCGAGCGAGGCATCTGGGAGTACCACCTGCAGGGCGACGCGCTGTCGATGGGCTATGCCCACGCTCGCCTGGGCACGCCGCTATTGGTTCGCACCGACGAGTACATGTTCGGCGAGTTTCACCACTACGTCCCCTCGGCGGCGGCGCGCTTCCTGATTCGCATGGGTGTGCTGCTGCGCTATCGCGGGCTGCTCGACGCAGTCAGTGACGACATGCGGGTCGAGATGACGGGCATGGCGGTGGGCCAACCAGATCTCCACGCCGAGTTCCTGCCAATCTTTCACCGCATCGTTTTCTATCACGCACTGCACGACATCACGCAGACGCTGGAACACTCTCCCCTATTGGGCTGCACCGCGTTCGCGGCAATGGGCGAAGCAACGGCGCAGACCGATCCGCAGACGGCTGGCCACCTGATCCTCGGCCGCAACTTCGACTTCGAGGGCCCACCGATCTTCGATGCCGACAAGGCGGTGCTGTTCTTCCGCCCCAGCGATCCCGGGAAGCTGCCGTTCGCTTCCGTCGCCTGGGCGGGCATGGTTGGTGTCGTCACGGGGCTGAATGCGGCGGGGATCTACGCCTCGGTCAACGCGCTGCGCACCGATGACAAAGGGACCGCTGGCGTCCCCGTCGAGCTGCTCTTGCGCGAGGTCCTGGAGAGCGCGCACACCCTGGATGAAGCGATCGCAATCGTCAATCGGCGGCCGGTCTTTGTGCCTGATCTATACGTGCTGGGCGACGGAGATCGCCGGGAAGCAGCGGTGATCGAGCGTTCGCCGACGCGATCGTTTCTGCGCCGTAGCCACGACATCCTGGCGGTCGCCAACCATGCCCTGTCGCCGGAGTATCAAGCCGATCGCGAAAATGCCCGCCTGCGCAACGAGCTGACGTCGGGGGCCCGCCAGGCGCGCACCGAGGAGCTCTTGGCGCAGCACCGGGGACGCATCGATCCGCCGACCGCCCTGGCCATGCTGCGCGATAAACGCGGTGTCGGGGGCAAGGTCCTGGGGCTCGGCAACCGCAACGCGCTCGACGCGTTGATTGCCACGCACTCGGTGGTGGTCGACGCCACGGCGCGCCGCCTGTGGGTGGGCCAGGGACCGCACGCCCTCGGCCGCGACCTGGCCTTCGACCTGCGTCGTGAGCTGGCCCAGAGCCCAGCTACCGCCGTGACCTCTGCCGACGCTGCGCCCCCAGCCGATCTGCCCGAGGACCCGACGCTGCACAGCCCCGAGTATCGCCAGTTCTTAGACACCGAACAGGCCCTGGGGAGCGCCGAGCTTCTGCGCCGCCATCGCGAGCTCGATCGCGCCATCGATCAGGCCGAACGCGCCGTCGCCCTGTCACCACTGCACTGCGATGCCCGCAAGCGCCTCGCCGACCTGTACTACGAGCGCAACCAGCCCAGCGATCGCCTCACCGCCCGCCGCCACTACCAAATTTTTCTCACCCTTTCGCCCCCCTACCTCCGCGACGTGCGCGAAGCCGAAAACCGCGTGGCCACCACCCCCGCCAGCTAAGGGGCAGCGTAAGACCGCAGGCCGACCCGGCATACTCGTAGCTAGCGTTCATCGATCATCCTGTCTGCCTGCCTGGAGGCCACTTTGACTTCATACGTCACCATCGTCTTTGCCGCCGCCAATCCGCGCAGTACCGCACCGCTGCAGATCGGCGAAGAAATTCGACGCATCGAGCAGCAGATCGCAGGGTCTCGCCAGCTCCTCGCTCGCACGGGCAGCGATGGACTGCATGCCGCGCCACGGCTTTCCGCAGCCTGGGCGGTGCGCTTCCCGGAGCTTCTGCAGCAACTCAGCGCACACCAGCCGGTGGCCCTACACTTCAGTGGCCATGGCCATGGGCGCGATGGGCTGGTGTTGCATGGCGATGAGGGCAACGACAGCCTGATCGACAGCCAAACCTTGAAAGCGGCCCTCGCTGAGTACCGCAACCACCTGCGGCTCGTCGTGCTGAACGCCTGCTATGCCCGGGTCCAGGCCGAGGCGCTGCGCGAGGTTATCGACTGCGTGATCGGCATGCGGGACGAGATCACCGACGTGGGTGCGCTGGCCTTCTCGGCCGCGCTGTACGGTCAGCTGGCCCTGGGAATTTCCGTCGGGCGGGCCTTTCGCCTAGCGGTCGCGGCGCTGTCGGCCGAGTCCCGCACCGACGCGGAGATCCCAGTGCTGCTCACCCGACCCGGGGTTGATGCCGATCAGGTGTTTTTGACCACCGCCGCACCAACGCCCAAAGCCAGCGACGATGAGCCTGAGTGGAAACGCATCATCGCCAGCGAGCCCCCGGCCCGTCCCGCCTTGCGCAAAGCCATCAATCTGCTGTTCGAGACCGACGCCGACCTGGACGCTTTCGTCGCCGATCGCCGTGACGACCCCCGCTACGCTCGCGTCTATCGCGAGTGGGGCGGCAACATGCAGCGCACCGCCAAGATCAACCTGCTGTTCACCTATGGCCCGCCGCCTTCCGACCTGAAGCGCGACCTTCTGGCCTACGCCGGCTAGCCGCGCGTTACTTGCAGCCCCAGGCGTTGTGGCTGTCGAGCTTGAACTTGCGGTGGGCCTTCACGCAGTTCATGCAGGCGTTGTAGAGGCTCGGGGCCTGAAACGTGGCGTGACAGTCGGCCGGCGTGCTGATGACTCGCGCACTGGCGATCGCCCCCGCCGCCAGGCCCAGCAGTCCGGCGAGCACGATGGCGAGCACTGGCTTGTGTTGGATGCCCATGGTCACAACTCTCCGATTTAACGATTAAGGGTATCACTGCCGACGTGGCGCCTAGAAGTGTTCCTCTTTGAACTTGAGTCCGAGGACGCGGCAGCGCGCGTGTAGGGCATCGGCAAGCGGAGCGGGGCCACAGAAGAAGACACCGAGGTCATCCTTGTCATGGGCGCCGGTGATGCGGGCGAGCTCCGCGTCGAGATCGGGACGCCCACGGCGAGCCAGCGGCGGCAGATCGCCGGGCGGTGGATCGGTCAGGAACAGCCGGATGTCGAAGAAACCGCCGGTGTCTTCCCGGTTAAGGTCGGCGAGGAGCTCGGTGAACCACTCGAAGGCCTGCTGGTCGCGATTGACCCACAGGAAGTAGACCTTCTGCACGCCGGATCCGTCGAGCGTGCCGGTGCGGTGACGCTGCATCAGGCTCTGCAGGATCGAAGCGAACGGCGTGACGCCGATGCCAGCGGCGATCAGCACCGCCACGCGCGACTGAAAGATGTCGTTGGCCGGCGCGCCATGCGGGCCATCGAGATACACCGGCACCTGCCCCAGACACGCGGTCAGGCGACGGGCGACGCGGGGGCGAATATCCGGGGTCGGCTCGATCACGCCACGCGCGATCTCGGGCCAGTGCGTGCACATGCGATGCAGGGCTGAGGTGAAGTCGCCGAGGGTGCGAATGTGCAGGGTGAAGGCGTCGCGGCGCTCGGGCGGACTGCTGATGGTGAACGGGTGCCACTCAAAGCCCGACAAGGCCGGAATCAAGATGAAGACAAAGTCGCCGGCCCGATACTCAAAGCCGCTGGGACGAGCAATGCTGAGCTCAGTCACCGACGAGGGCAAGACGCGCGCAGCGGTGATCGTGCTGGGGGTACGCATGCGATAGAAGCGCAGCGCACGATCGAGCAAATAGCCCGTGCCACCGATAAGAAACCACTTCCAGTAGTTGGGGCTATGGACCAAAAGCAGGGCCACGATCGCGACGCCGGTGAAGTGCGTGACGTAGAACAGCTCGAACGGCAGGCGACGACGCACCGCTTCGATGGCGACGACCCAGAAGCCGGCAAAGATCAGCGCCAAGATCCAGCCGGTGATGCTGGCGCGGGTAGCCATCAGGTTGTGCAGCACTGAGTGCTCGCTGACGTAGCCATAGAGCACCAGGTAGGCCAGCGTGTGCACGACGGCGGCGACGAACATCACATGGCCCGAGACCCAGTGAAAACGGACGCTGTCTTCCAGCGCCAGGTAGCGCGAAAACGAGGTCCGACGCAGCGCCGAGATGAACAGCCGCATCATCGGCAGCAGGCAGAACGCGGCGTTGAAGTTCATGATCGCGCCGCAGCCCCGCGCCAGCTGGACCAGTGGCCCACGCTCGGCATAGCGGTACGCGGCCCAGGCGAAAAGCAGCGCGTTCCACACGGCAAACACTGAATACGACACCAGCCGCGGCGCGTTGTTGCGCAGATAGGCCGGCGAGACCTCCAACCCTACAGCCCGCGAGCGATCGCTTCCCAAGAGTCCCTCCCCGATCAGGCGTCAGCCGGCCCCGCCTGGGACGGAACCCGCAGCCCCCTATCGTACTCTGCGGGCTTGCGGGGCGGGGGCGACAAACAAGCCCCGGGGACTGGTACGGCGGTTGCTGTTTGCAGCCGGCATGAACCAACACGCTGCACCTTGGAAGTCGATCACCCATCCCTTGTGGAGCCTGTCCGTGCTGGGGCTCCTCGCCAACG
>DAORCZ010000315.1:0-8419 GCA_035345735.1 Pseudomonadota bacterium
GGAGTCTCATTCTCCTGAAAAATGTGAAGTGGATGCGGTGTGTGTATTTGTTAGAACCACTAAATCATGGAATATGCAGCAATGTATCACTAAAAGCCATGACCGTGACCAGCCCCGTGAAGGCCACGGCGAAAGTATCGCGCTGGCTGGCAATACCCTCGCCATTGGCATTCCGCGGCGACAACGCGACGGCAAGCCGCAGCCAGGTGCCGTCGAGGTCTACGAGCGCACGGGAGCCGTCTGGGCTCTGCAGGCCACGCTACAGGCTCCCTATGGGCACAGCGGCGATGAGTTTGGTCGCACGGTGGCCCTGGGCGGGGAGCGCCTGATCGTGGGCAACCGCGACTCGGATCCGGTGTCCAGCGAGGCCTTCGTCTTTGTGCGCCGCGCTGGCAAGTGGGAGATCGAAGGAACCTACTCGCTCGCTCTGCCGACGGGCGGGGGAAATCCGGCGGGGGCCCAAGGGCCGGCTCCGCGCTATCTGGGCACGACTCTTTCGACGGACGGCAGCACGCTGATTCTGGGCGCAGCGCAGGTCACGCCCGCGGTCGCCGCCGCGCAAGAGCGGGCGCTGATCGTCCGCTTTCCCGTCGCGCCCTAGGCCGGTCCCGCTCCGTCAGCGAAGGGTCACGGCCGCCTTCTGCCCGTGGGTCAGGGGCCGCGGTCATCCAGGACATGATCGCTGCGCGCGGCTCCCTCCAGTAACCTAGCGAGGAGTCCCGGGGGGGAACTGATGCGTACGACTTATCTACAGTCTGTTCTGTTTTTTGTGCGGGGTGGCACCGTAGGAATCACCGGACGTGGCAGCAAATTGGCCTATCTTTTCGATTTATCTATTTTTATAGATAAAATAGACGCCAGGTGTTCTCTTTGTAATCTATAGGCCTAACTTGTCCTTATTGATTGGGCATATGCGCGCGGATGATGCGGTTCATGTGGCTGAGGTAGCGAAGCTCGTTGCCGACGGCATAGAGGAAGCCGAGGCCGAGGATGATCAAGAGCGGCCACAGCACGCGGGACGGAACGTAGAGGCGGCGGGCGGGCTTGCCGAGGCTGGGTTGGGCTCGCACGTTCCAGGCGCGAAGGCAGGCCGGGCAGCACCAGCCGTCGTCGGTCATGGCGGCTTGTTCTTCGCGTAGGCGGTTTCGGCCGCAGGACACGCAGGTGGGGCCATCGTCAGCGGCGGGCAGGCTCAGGTCTTCGATCTCGATGCCGCTTTCGGAAAAGACGCTGGCGACGATGCTGGGCACCGGGCCATCGGTCTGCATGCGCACGACCCCCAGGCAACCCGGGTAGTGGCTGCGGAAGCTGGCCGAGCCGGCCCAGCGCGTGGCGGCTGCCGTGCGCCGCTCGGCCTCGGCAACCCGCTCGCTCCGGCCCGACTCCCAGTCGCCCCGGACGTGCAGGATAAGGTGCACGCAACGGGGGGCGACGCGCAGGTCGTCGAGCTCGGGACACTCGCGGGCGATGATTTCTTTTTCGGCGCGGGGGGGGGCGTCCATGGGGTGGCCTCCAGAGATTGACACCGCAGCCTGCGGCTAGGTTCCATCGATGCGCTGCAAGAGCCCGCGGCCAAGCTCAGATAGGCCGGCCACGCCCAGCAGCTTGAGGGTGCGGATGATGTCGGCTCGCAGGATGGCAAGCGCCCGCGCCACACCCGGCCCACCGGCGGCCCCCAACGCATAGGCATACGTGCGACCGATGAGGACCGCGCGCGCGCCCAGGCACAGCGCCTTGACCACTTCGCTGCCGCGGCGAACACCGCCATCCAGCCAGACCTCGACCTGAGCGCCCACGGCGGCCACCACTTCGGGCAGCGCGACCAGGCTGGGCACGACGCCATCGAGCTGACGCGCACCGTGATTCGACACCACGACGGCCGCTGCTCCGACATCGACGGCCCGCCGCGCATCGTCAGCGGTCAACAGGCCTTTGACGACAATGGGACCGCCCCAGGCCTCTCGAATCCAGCCGAAGTCGGCCCAGGTCACGGTGGTCTGCTCCAGCGCGACGCTGACATCGGAATACGGCAGCGGCGCCCCCCCTGGCGGCACGACGTTGGGAAAGTCCATCAAGCCGCCATCGCGCAGAAAGTCGAGGACCCAGCCGGGACGCCGCGCGAACTGCGGTAGATAGGGCAGCGAGGCGAGGCCCCCCGACAAGAGCTGCTTGGTGCCGTTGCGCAGATCGCGCTCGCGCAGACCTGCCACCGGCGTGTCCACCGTCACCACCAGCGCCGAATATCCGGCGGCCCGGGCTCGCGCGATGGCGGCCAGCGCGGCGTCGCGCCCACCCACCAGATACAGCTGATAGAACGACGCCCCCTCCGTCGCGCTCCGCACATCTTCCAGGCGACAGCCGGACAGCGTCGACAGGGTGTGAATCGTACCCGCCCGGCCAGCCTCACGTGCCGCGACCTCATCCCCGCGGGGATAGAACATGCGACAGCTACCGACCGGCGCCAGGATGACCGGCATCGCAATCGGCAGGCCCAAGACCTTCGTGGCTAGCTCAACCTCAGGCACGGCGACGGCACAGCGCGGACGTAGACACCACCGCTCGAAGGCCGTGCAGTTCTCGCGCAGCGTCACCTCGGCGTCGGCTCCGCCATCGATGTAGTCAAACACCGCCCGCGGCAAGCGGCGCTGCGCCAGCCGGCGCAGGTCTTCGATGTTCACGACAGAGGACAGGGCTGAGGAGCTCACGGGCAGTCCTTGGTTGGGAGGGTTTGCAATCGCGCAGCGGCGACGACCGGGGCAGCGTTGCTAGCGCGCCACCCGCGGCGGAGTTCGCACCTGGATGTACTTCGAGAGCGCCGCCTCGGCTAGCTCCAAAAGACGACGGTCGGCGAAGCGCGCCGCGTGGATCTGGACCCCGATGGGTAGGCCGGAATCGGCATAGCCAATCGGTGCGGTCAGGACGGGCGTTCCGTAGGCCGTGGTCGGCACGGTGTATGAGCCCAGATAGACGGAGTACGGGACCGACCGACCCTTTACGACGATGTCGTCGCCGCGCGGCTGCCGTCGAATCGCTTCGCCCATCGCCACTGGCAGGATCCACAAATCGTTTTGGGAGAAATAGGAATCAACGATTGAGAGCAGAGTTTTGCGCTCGTTCAGCGCGGCCTGGTACTCGGCCTCGCTGGCGTCCATGCCCACCGTGAACCACTTCTTAAACGGCCCTTCGCCCAGGGTGTAGCGCAGCATGTAGGCATCAAAGAAGGCGCGCAGCGGCCCCCGCTGCAGCGGCTTGGGTACGCCCCCCCACATGATGCGTCCCGCGATCGTCCCCCACACCCGCCAGGCCTGCTCGTCGGGGATTGCCGGCCCTGACCCCAGCTCAACGTGGTGACCATCGCGTCGCAGTCCATCGGCTAGGCCATCGAGCAGCGCCAAGGTCTCGGGGCTGGGCTCAGCCCAGGGCAGCGAGCGCGTGATGGCGATGCGCAGTGGGCGCGCGGGCGCGCCTGGCGTTGGGAACGCACTCGGCGCTGGCTGCGCGGTCAGGATGTCGAGCATCAGCGCCAGATCCCCCAGCGTGCGCGCCATCGGTCCCAGGCTGATGAGGTGTGGGAAGCTGGTCGGAATGGCCTCGGGTCCGATGTCCCCCGTCGGCAGCAGACCATCCGTCGTGCGCAGTCCCAAGATGCCGCAGCAGTGCGCTGGATAGCGAATCGAGCCTCCTAAGTCCGATCCCAATTCCAGCGGAGAGAACCCCGCTGCCACCGCTGCTGCCGCCCCTCCCGATGATCCGCCCGGCGTCCGCTCCAGATCCCAGGGGTTCTTCCCTTCTTTGAAGAACGGATTGTGACACTGCCAGTCGAGCGCCATCAGCGGCAGGTTGGTCCGTCCCGTAAAGATGGCGCCGGCTTGCCGTAGGCGGGCCGCTAGCGTGCTGTCGCTGCCCGCGGTGTGAAAGTAAAACAGCGGCAACCCACCAAACGTCGAGCGCATGCCGCGCACACGCAGGCTGTCCTTGAGGGTCATCGGCACGCCGTGTAGCGGTCCTAGCGGTGCCCCCGCCCGTTGCCGCCGGTCCGCCTCGGCTGCCGCGGCCAGCGCCTGCTCATCGGCCAGCGAGACGACCGCCTGAAGGTCATCGTTATGACGATGAATCTGGGCCAGGTGCGCCTCGGCCACTTGCACCGCGGTCGCCTGCTCCTGCCGAATCAGCGCCGCGAGCTCACGGGCCGAACGAAAGACAAGGGAATCAACGCGCATGCTGCAGTCTACCGTGGCCCCCGCTCGGGCATGCGGCAAATCTGTCCGTCGCTACTCGCGCGGCGAGCTGACCTGCACATTCACAAACTCGGCGCCGTGCGCGATGTCCATGGTCTGTACCAGCTCGGCGTAGCGCACGCTATCCACTGCGCGCAGCGTCAGATCATGCTGCCGGGGGAGCTCACCGCGCAGCGCCAGCAAGGCCTTACCCAGCCCCTGTGCATCGAGCTGTCCGCCTTGGCGGGGGAGCTCAACCTCTTCGCCCGTCGAGCGACTCAGGACATAGCCCCCCTCGTGCAGGAGCAGACTGACCCGCACTTCGGGGGGCGGAGGAGACGCGGAATCGGCCGGTCCGGTGTCCTTGGACGCCACGGGCATGCGCCCCAGGTTGACCCATACCGCAGTAATCAGGAGGAAGGAGATGCAGCAGGACAGAAGATCGATAAAAGGAACCAGATTGATCGCTGCATCGACGGGACGACGACCACCCTTGCTTGACACACTTACTCCAGCGCCGGCCATGATCAGACTCCTTTTTTGAGCGCCCAACGTTCATCCTGGGTACGTCCTTGGGCCTGACCACGTCGGATCAGCCGATGGTGACGACACCGATGCAGGGCACAGGTTGCCCGCGAAGGAACCGGTTCCTCGTCTTCGGAGGACCGGCCCTGCGGGTCTGTCTGCTGCATCAGCAATCGGTGTACCAAGTGAATCAGGCGTGCAGATTCAGGAGTCTGCGTCACAGCGGAGCGCTCGCCAGGGGGGCACGCTGAGGAAAAGAGCGCCAGCACTGTCCCAAAGCGCCACAGTGCGGTCGCGCTCAGCCGGCTCTGGGCCTGGGGCACCGGCCTAGTACACGGTCAGGTCGTAGCTGACGATCTGCCCAGCGACCATGACGCTGATAGTGACCGCGCCGCCCTTGAGGGCGGTCACCAGGCCCTTGCTGCCATCGCCATTGCCCACACTAGCGATGCTTTCATCGGAAGAGGTCCAGTCCCCCTGCGAGGTGACATCCTGGCTGCTGCCATCGGAAAATGCGCCATTCGCCATCAACTGCAGCGTGTTGCCAGCGGAAAGAAGGGGGGTGGTATTGCCCATGGCCACGCTGGTCAGCACCGCCGCCGTGACTTGGATCTGTACATCGGTGCCCTTGTCGCCTAGCTGCGCATGCAGGGTCACTTGGCCTTCCTGCAGGCCCGTAAGCTGCGCCGCGCCGCGATCATTGACCCCGATGGACGCGATGCTGGAGTCACTGACCGACCAGACAACGGACGAGCCGACGTCGCTCACCGATCCGTCGGAATAGGTGCCCTGGGCCGCGAGCGCGATCGACAGTCCCTTGGCCACCGCCTTCGCGCTAGGCAGGGGAGAGAGCACGTCCAGCTCTGCTGCCCCCACCGCAAGCTGTGCCGAGGCCGACTTCCCGTCCAGGCTCACCTGGACATAGGCGACTCCGATACCGACCGCGCGCAGCGCCCCCTTGTCCGCCGTCCCGTCTGAAACCGTCAGGATGGCCTGGCTATCGCTGCTCCAGGTCACGCGATCACTGACATCGATCTGACTGCCATCGGAATAGGTGGCCATCGCCTTGGCGGTCGCTGAGCGTCCCAAAGCCAGGCTCGCGGGCAACGACAGCGATAGCTGATCCAGCGTCGGTACTGACTGCGTGCTATCCGGCGCGGCGCTATCCCCACAGGCAGCGGGCACCACCGCACAAGAGAGCAGGCCGAGTGCACGGGCAAAAAAGGAATTACGCAGGGAACCAAATAGGATGTTCATGCGAGTCATGGGACGCCTCCGGGCAGAGCGTGGGATACCGGCGCAGTCAGCGCGCGGCATGAAGTTAGGAGGTTCTCCATCCCCTTCGGAATCGCTCGCGCAGGCTGCACTTAGCAGCTGCACCGCCATCGCCAACCGCGACGGAGAACCCCTAGACAGAGCGCGGATTCAGCCAACGTCCCTCCCGAGGGAGTGTCGCGACAACCCGCGCTGCGTCTTCGTTCGGCTAGACGATGACCTGTTCGGCAGGGTTCCCAGTTTGTTGAATTTTTTTTCGCACCGCAGGTCCCGCATGCGGTCCCTAGCGAAGACTCGGCTGCGGGGAATAGGCCCACCTAGGAAGGGGGCCTGCTCGCCACCGCGCGCTTGCTTCCCCCCCGCATATCGAGATACGAACGGGCCTCGTCACCATTGGAGGCGTTCCCATGTCTAGTCTCTCATCGTTCCGTACCTGGTTCGGAGTCCTGGCGTTATCAAGCAGCGTCGCGTGTGGCGCGCAGTCGTCTGAGATCTGCAATCAATACCTGGCCTGCGTCGGTGCGACCGCACCGGCAACGCTCAGTGAGTCGCTGAATGTGTATGGCCGGGATGGCACGTGCTGGAAGACCTTGGCGGCCAATCTGTGTGAGCAGATCTGCCGCGACACGCTGACCAACCTGCGCAAGCTGCCCAACGTGCCCAGCGCCTGCCAGGATCCTTCTGCGTCGGGCCCGGGCGGCTCACAGCAGAATGGCGGCACCACGGAGGATCCGGCACAGCCGACGTTTGCCTGGCCGTTCGCTCCGAAGACGATGTACTACGGCGGCCCCTATACCGAGCTCCCGCTGGGTGAGATCGATCCCGGCTCTGGTATGTGGGGCTGTCACCGTGACGACGCGGCGACCAATCCGCCGGCTTCGATCGTGCGCATGCAGGAACCGAACGACGAGCCCACCGCGGCGATCTCGCTGCCCAACCCGCTACCCATCGATCTGCCCCCGAGCAACATCGGCGCGGCCTACGAGATCTGTCCCGATCGACAACAGCCGCAGCGGCCGGACTACGACGTCTTCAAGGTCCGGCTCAACACGGCGGCGCGAGTCATTGCTGAGCTGCGCTATACCGTCGAAAACGGCGATCTCGACCTCGCCCTGTTCCGCGTCGATACCAACCCCGACACCGGCAAGCCGACCCCTACGCTGATCACCCAGGACAATTCGGCCGTCGATAACGCCTGTCTGCACTCGCAGCTAGGCGCCGGCACCTACTATCTCGTCGTGCGCGGTGCCGCCCAGCCAGGCGGCGAACGCCGCAAGACGGCGATGAACATCTACAACATCAAGGCCTACGTCACGACCAGCGGCGCCGCCAATCCGTGCGAGAAGCGCTCCTAGACTTGGGATGTACGCCGGGGAGATAATCCTCGGGACATGTCTACTCTTCCTGTGGATCCCACCACCGCGGCGCTGACCCAGTCAGCGATCGATGCGCTTGCGGTGGGAGTCTGTGTGTGGCGTCTGGAGCAGCCGGGTGAGCCTGCCAGCCTGCGTCTTGTGGTGTGTAACGCCGCAGCGGCCCGCTTCCTCGGCGTGAGCCGCGAGCAGGTCCTGGGGCGGTCCATCGGCGAGGCGTTTCCGGGATCGCTGAGCACGCCCCTCCCCGGCCTGTTCACCAAGCTGGCCGAGCAGGGGGGTGAGCAGCACCTCGGCGATGTGCCTTACAAAGACGAGGTCGTTCAGGCCGGACTGTTTTCCATCCACGCGCGCTCGCTGCCCGCGCAGTCGGTGCTGGTGGAGTTCACCAATGTGACGGCACAGCGCAAGCTGGAAGCCGAACACGCAAGGCTCCTGCAGCAGGCCGAGCAGCGTCTGGAGGAAGCCACCGAAGCGCTGCGTCGCCAGGCCAGCGATGCCCAGTCGGAAGCCCGCGCCAGTGCCGAGCTCGCCCGCGAGCTCGATCGCAAGCTCGAGATCATCGCCGAACAGAACCGGCAGATTCGTGCGCTCTCGGCTCCCGTGCTGCAGGTCTGGCCGGGTGTGCTGGTGTTGCCGCTCATCGGCATGTTCGATCAGCAGCGCAGCAGCGCGATCGTCGAATGTCTGCTCGCCGAGATCGTTAGCCGACGCAGCCGACACGTCATCATCGATGTCACCGCGCTGGATTCCGTCGAGTCCTACACCGCCGGAGAACTCATCAAGATGGTCTCGGCCGTGCGTCTTCTAGGTGCCGAGGCGGTGGTCACCGGAGTCCGTCCCCAGATCGCCACGCTGATGATCCAGCTGGGCCTAGAGCTTGGCGCGCTGCGCACGGCGCGCGACCTTCACGAAGGACTCCGACTCTGCATCCAAGCCCCGGCAGGTCGCTCCTAACAAGGTGTTTACAAATCAATTCCCCGCTGAGCTCCAGAGGCTGGGGCCGCAGCGGATCTCCGTTTTTCGACG
>DAORCZ010000316.1:0-8408 GCA_035345735.1 Pseudomonadota bacterium
TGAGTCCTCGCGGCCGCTGCGCGTGCCGGTGATCGATGAGGCCTCGGTGCCCGCCTTCCGCACCAGCAGCCTCGCCGCCGCCGAAAAAGAACCGCTGGGCGAGGTCCTGCTGCAGATCGGCGAAGCCTTTGTCGCCGTGGTCGATGAGGACACGCACTCGACGCGGCCCGGCGCGATTGCCCGGCTGTCGCAGTCGGTGGCTGAACGACTGGGCTTTGCCCCGCGAGCCGTCAGCGAACTCAAACTCATCGCCCGTCTGTATGGCGTGCTGCGCGCCCGACTGCGTCGCGAAGGCCCGCTGCCGCCCCAGACCAAGGACATGCTGGGGTTCGACTGTGCGCTGCCGCTGCAGACCGCCCTGCGCACCCTGCAGAGCGTATTTGTCGACTTCATGCGCCTGCCGACCGAGCCCGATCTCATCCCGATGGGCACGCGCATCGTGCATGCGGCGACGACCGCCGTGGACCTCATCGACAGCGGACTTACCGACGAGGCCCTGACGGCCCGTGTCCAGTCGCTGATCGCGGACTCGATGATCGCGGGCGCGCTGATCGGCAGCTTGCAGACCGACCTCCCAGCGCTTGGCATCGATCGCGAGCCACCTGCCGTGGTCAGCTCCCCGGCAAGTGGCAGCCCGCTCCTCGCCCCCAAGGGCCCGCACATGCCCGACGTCTCGTGGCGCACCCGCTCCGTCGCCCAGCTTCCCGACGAAGGCCTCACCGCCTACACCGCGCCGCAGGGCAGCGTCAGCGGTAGCTAGGCCGTAGGGCCGCCGACCGGAAGGCATCGCAGCCCTCGCTTTCTGCGCTTCCGCCGCCGCCCGAGTTAGAAGTAGACTCCCCCGCCGTGTCCGCGCCGCCGCATACCGTCGCCCCCCCTCTCCGCTCTGTGCGTCGAGGCGGCCTCCAGGCTCTGCTCCTCCACGCCTTCCTCATCGCCGCATCGCTGGTCACGCTGTATCCGCTGATCTGGGTCATCAAGATGGCGCTCTCGCCCAGCCAAGGCTTTGCGCTGTCCGAAAGCCCCCTGCCCCGCTTCGATGCGCTGACCCTGCGCAACTTCAGCGAGGTGCTGTTCACCCGCGATGCCGGCGGTCGCTGGCTGTTCTTCCGTCAGCTCCTCAACTCACTCGTGGTCTCGGCGGCGGTGACGGTGGTCGGCGTGCTCTTGTCCTGCTCGGCAGCGTATGCGCTGTCACGCTTCCGCTTTCCCGGCCGCAATACGTCGCTGCGCGCGTTTCTGTTCGTGCAGATGTTTCCGGGCGTCGTCACCACCATCCCGCTTTATCTGGTGCTGGAAAAGCTGCACCTGCTCGATCACTTAGGCGGCCTGGTGCTGTGCTACGCCACGACGGCGGTGCCGTTCTGCGTCTTCATGCTCAAGGGCGCCTTCGACAGCCTCCCGCGCGAGCTAGAAGAAGCCGTGCTGATCGATGGCGGCACGCGCTTCGATGCCTTCGTTCGCGTCGCGCTGCCGCTGTCGCGCCCGGCCATCGCTGTCACTGCGCTGTTCGCCTTTCTGACCGCGTGGAACGAATACATCCTGGCCGCGACCTTCATCAGCCGTCCCGAGCGCTACACCCTGCCCGTCCTGCTGTCGCGCTACGTCGGCGACTACTCGACGGAGTGGGGCCACTTCGCGGCCGGCGCGATCTTGGTCAGCACGCCAGTCATGGCGCTCTTTTTTGCACTGCAGCGACACCTGATCAGCGGCATGACCGCTGGCGGCGTGAAGGGCTAGGACTGAAGAGGGGAAGCGAGGGGGGCGAGACGGGGGCGCGGGCTAGCCCGCAAGCTCGGCGGTGTTGATCGGCAGGGTGCGGACGCGCTTGCCGGTCGCGGCGAAGAGCGCATTGGCCAGCGCCGGCGCGATGACCGGGGTAGCAGGCTCACCGACGCCACTTGGCTTATTCGCCGAGGGCACGATGTGCACTTCGACCTTCGGCATCTCCGACATGCGCAGCACTTGGTAGTCGTGGAAGTTCGACTGCTCGACGACGCCATCCTTCAGCGTGATCTTGCCGTAGAGCGCCGCCGACAGGCCGTAGCCGATGCCACCTTCCATCTGCGCCGCCACCTGATCCGGGTTGATGGCCAGGCCGCAATCGACCGCACACACCACGCGATCCAGCTTGAAGGCGCCGTCCTTGGCCACCGAGACCTCGACCACTTGCGCCACCACGCTGCCGAATGACTCATGCAGCGCGATGCCGCGACCGCGACGCGCGCCGTCTTTGCCGGCGGGCAGCGGCTTGCTCCAGCCCGCCTTGTCAGCGCACAGCTTCAGCACCGCCTGATGCCGCGGGTGCTTGCCCAGCAACCCCTGCCGGAACGCCACCGCATCCTTGCCCGCCGCGACGGCTAGCTCATCGATCACCGTCTCGGTCGAAAACGCCGTATGCGTCGATCCGACCGAGCGCCACCACTGCACCGGCACACCCGGCCGCGGCGAGTGCAGATCGATCAGCTGATTCGCAATGTCGTACGGCATATCCGCCGCCCCTTCGACCGAGGTGCGATCCACGCCGCCCTGCACCAGCATCTTTTCAAACGGCGTTCCCGCAACGATCGACTGACCGACAATGCGCTGCTGCCAAGCAATCAGCTGTCCCGCTTCATCCAAGCCGGCGCTGACTTTGTGCAGATACATCGGGCGGTAGTAGCCGCCGCGCATATCGTCTTCGCGCGTCCACTGCAGCTTCACCGGCTTGCCCGCGTGCTCGCCCGTCGAAAGCGCCTTGGCGATGAACGCCGCCTCCAGCACGTAGTCCGAGTTCGGGTTGGCGCGACGACCAAAGCTGCCGCCCGCGAACAGCTGATTCAGCTTCACCTGATCCGGGCGCAGGCCCAGCACCGCTGACAGCGCGAACTGATCGCCGGTCTGGTTCTGCTCGCCGTTCCACACCTCGCAGCCGTCTTTCGACAGCTGGACGACGCAGTTCAGCGCTTCCATCGAGGCATGCGACAGGTACGGGAAGACGAACTCGCCTTCGACCTTCTTCTTCGCCTTGCCCAGCGCCGCCGCGACATCGCCATCCTTGCGCGCCACCGCGCCCGGCTGACCGGCCAGCTGCTTGTACTGGTTCAATAGGTCAACCGAGTTGACCTTTACTGCCTTGGTGTCATCCCATTCAACCGTCAGCGCATCGCGGCCCTTCTTCGCCGACCAGAAGTCTTTGGCGACGACCGCTACGCCGCTCGGGATGCCGACCACGGCCACCACGCCCGGCACTGCCTTGGCCTTGCTGCCGTCGAACGTCTTCACTTTGCCGCCAAAGCGCGGCGCGTGCGCGACGACCGCCGTCAGCATCCCCGGCAGCTTCAGATCCTGCGTGAACACCGCCGAGCCATTGGTCTTGGCCGGCGAATCGACGCGATTTACCCGCTTGCCGATGTAGACGTACTGCTTGGGATCTTTGAACTTCAGATCCGTCGCCGCCGGCACTGGCTGACTCGCCGCGGCCTTGGCCAGCGCGCCAAAGGTCGCCTTCTTGCCCGAGCCCTTGTGCGCCACCACGCCCTTGCTGACCGTGATCGCTGCCGCCGGCACTTTCCACTCCGCCGCCGCCGCCGCGACCAGCATGGCCCGCGCCGCCGCTCCCGCCTGACGAAGCTGTTCCCACGAGTTGGCGATGGCCGTGCTGCCGCCCGTGCCCTGCGCCTTGCCCCAGGCCAGGTTGTTGTAGAGCGCGGCATTGGCTGGCGCGCCCTCGGCCCGGACCTGCGCCCAGTCGGCGTCAAGCTCTTCGGCGACGATGGTGCACAGGCCGGTGTAGCTGCCCTGGCCCATCTCGGTGTGCTTGCACATCACGGTGACGACGTTGTCTTCGCCGATGCGCACAAACGCATTCGGCGCAAACGCCGGCCCGGCCGCTGCGGTTCCTGCCGCCGCTGCCGCCACACCCTGTGCCGGAGCATCGCCGGGCGAAAGCGCCACCAGGGTCAGGCCCGCGCCCGCAACGACGCCAAGCTGAATAAACTCGCGCCGACTGTGGCCCGCACCACTGCCATCCGTACGAGAGGATCGATGAAGGTCGAGAAATTTCATGGTCGGTCCCCCTACTTGAGCGTGGCCGCAGCGTCTTTGATCGCCGCGCGAATCCGGACATAGGTGGCGCAGCGGCAGACGTTGCCGGACATCGCTGCGTCGATATCGGCGTCCGTCGGCCGCTTATTCGTCGTCAGCAGCGCGGTCGCCGCCACGATCTGCCCCGACTGGCAAAAGCCGCACTGCACCACATCGTGCTTGCGCCACGCGGCCTGCACCGCCTTGCCGACCGGGTTTTTCTCGACGTCTTCAATCGTCGTGATCTTCTGCCCCACCACCGCCGAGACCGGCGTCGAGCACGAGCGCGTCGGCGCCCCGTTGACCTGCACCGTACAGGCGCCGCACAGCGACATGCCGCAGCCGTACTTCGTTCCGGTCATGTTCAGCGAGTCGCGCAGCACCCACAAAAGCGGGGTATCCGGCGTCGCATCGACATCGACCTGCTTGCCGTTGATGTTCAGTCGAATCATCGGTCAGCCACTCCTCTTGCGCCTCAGAAAGCGGGGTCAGGGGGATCAGCGACGCACCTGCGCATCGCCCAAGATCGACGCAGCCTAGGACAAGCCGACCGGACTTGTATAGAGGAAAGCCTCGCGAAAGCGGCATTTGTCTTGCGGGTATAAGAAAAGCGCAAAATCACAAAAAATATTAAAAAACTTCGCTTGCGTTGCTGACTTGCTGTCATTCAACCTTCCTCCACCATGCGAATAAAACCCCTGTTAATCATCGCAGCCGCCGCCTCCCTGACCGCCTGTCCAGATAGCAATCCACCGCCCACCAATACCCCGGCCCAGAACGTCGCACCTGCCAATACGGGGGCCAATACGGGGGCCAATGCAGGGGCCAATGCAGTGGCCACTACCCTGGTCAAGCCCCAGATTGATCTGAACTCCTTGGGTACCTACCCCGACTCCATTCAGCGATCCTTGGATTGGAAAGCCAATCCGCCCGATCTGCCGCCGCCTCCGCCGTCGAAGACTGAAAAAGTCGGCGAGCTGACGACGACCACGTATAGCCTCGGCGCATATATCTGGGTTGATCCCTTGTATCCCAGCAAGGCCAGCCTACCCGATACATATTGGTCGTACTATCCCGATATCCTACAGACCATCCGTAGTTTTACCCTGCAATCAGCAGTGCGTGATGGTTTCAGCGATGCGCAGGTCAAGGTATCGCGCGGCGGCACGTTTGACCTCTTTTACCTAGTAACCATTGCTTCGAGCAATCCCGCCATTGAGGGATATAAGACCGTACATCCAGACTTCATCAGCAAGGCCATCGCGAGCACGGATGGGTCAAAAAAGTGTCAAGCCTGCGCCCTCTGCGGCAGCTGCAGCCTGTGCACGACGCCAACCGATCCCAAGTGCTGGGACCCGGCACCGAAGAGCGGCCAGCCCTGGGCGATGTATCTGCCGCTCGGCCTGCCGATGCTGACCCAGAAGACGACGCTGTTTTTGGACTACCCGCCGCTCACCGCCCTGACCGGCAAGAACCCCGACGGCAGCTACGGCGACTATCTCAGCAACTACACAATGTGCCGCTGGGGCCGCGTGCTGGATGCGGCCGGCGCCAGCAATCCCTACGCCTACGAGACCATCGTCGATTCGCGCCCCGTCGCGGCCCCGGGTAGCGGCCAGGACGCCCACCTGCCGGTGCCACAGGCCACGTACAATAACGCCAGCACTGGCGGCCTGTACCTAAACCCGATGCTGCAGCTCCTGACCAATCCGCTCGGCTCGCTGGCCACGGGAACCCTGCCGGTGGCGGTGTTCGGCTCTACCGCGCGACAGGCCTGGGGCAAGATCATCGGCTCGCCGACGACGCCCGGCATCCTGGCGGTTGGCACGACGAACATCGGCGGCCAGAAGCAGAGCACGGCCTGGATCTCGACCAATCACCCCGATGTCACCGCGTACAACTGCTGCGCCGGCGACTCGACCTGCAGCAGCAGCAGCCAGGCCCTGGTTGCCGACGAGCAGATCGACTTCGTGACCGCCTGCTGGATGCAGGCCATGGCCGCCAATCCGACGCTCGATCCCAACACCGCCAAGACCCAGTGCGCCGCGCAGTGGCAGCCGCCCACCGCCGGAAACAATGCACTGACCCAGTGCATCCAAGAGAAGCTCGACAACAACAACCAAAAAGCCGTGTGCTGTAGCTGGCAGGACGCCTGGGCCTACTGCACGCAGTACAAGAACAACGCCTGCGCCACCCTCGACTGCAAGTTCAGCGCCGAGATTCGCTCGCGCGCGCCGGCCACCCCGCCCTGGCAGCAGAACACCTGCAACACCTATCGCTTCTTCCCGGGCAGCGCCTACTGCACGCGCTGCGGCGGCTGCACCAGCTCGACCAAGACCGCCCGCGTCCTGATGTCGGTTCCCGATGGCCCCGGCGAAGGGGAAGCCGAAGCCGCGACGCCGGCCGGGCCCGCTCCCGCCGCCGCTCCCGCCGCGCCTGCTCCCGCTCCCGCCAAGCCGACCGCGAAGCCGACCGCGAAGCCCGCCCACTAGCGCTCGCTCCCGCTCTTCCCGCCACGTGAAGGAGCGTGGTACACGACCGGGATGAGACGCCTCCTGCCGCTCGTCCTTGCTGAGCTCCTCCTCGCCTCGGGAGCCGCCTGCTCGTCGGGCGGCGCATCGTTTGTCCTCGACCTCAGCAGCAGCGGTGGGGGCGCCGACCTGGCGATCGAGCCGATGGGCGACCTCGGTCCCGGCCGCCCCGACGGAAGCCAAGGCCCCGCCGATCTCCGTCGCAGCGATGGCGGAGGCGTCGTACCGCCCCCCGGCTTCCACTCGTTCCCCCCCTCGAAGTTCCGCATGGGTCGCGCCAACGATCCGCGCTGCTGGTCCTCCGTCGAGACTGGCCACGACGTCACGCTCACCCACGGCTTCGAGCTTATGACCACCGAGGTCAACCAAGCCCAGTTCGCCGACCTCATGGGCTATAACCCCTCCGCCTTCCCCGGCTGCGGCATCACCTGCCCCGTCGAGCAAGTCACCTGGCACGAGGCCGTCGCCTACTGCAACGAGCTCTCGGTCCGTCGCAGCCTCACCCCCTGCTACGTCTGCACCGGCAGCGGCGACAGCGTCCGCTGCAGCAACTCGCCCACCTACGACGGCAAACAGATCTACGGCTGCCCCGGCTACCGCCTGCCCAGCGACGCCGAATGGGAACTCGCCTACCGCGCCGGCACCACCACCGCCTACTACAACGGCCCGCTCCTCGACTGCAACAGCAACGACGCCAACCTCGACGCCATCGGCTGGTACAAAGACAACTCGCTAGGCACGACGCACCCCGTCGCTGCCAAAGCCGCCAACACCGCCGCCCTTTACGACATGTCCGGCAACGTCTGGGAGTGGTGCCACGACCTCTGGGACGTCACCCCCGACTCCGCCCCCGTCACCGACCCCATCGGCACCCGCCCCGGCAACCGCGCCCTCCGCGGCGGCGCCTGGGACAGCCCCCCGTGGTTCAGCACCGCCTCCTACCGCTTCGGCGCCCCGGCGGAGAATAAGGCGAAACAGTATGGCTTTAGGTGTGCGCGGACGTTGTGACGAGGCGCTAGATGGTGCTCGGTGGGCCGGGCCGGCGGATGTTCAGCCCAGGCGGGTCCTTACAGTTGATTTCAGACGAAAGTGGGGGCAGGCCAGCATTGCAACGCGGAGCCGAGGGCAAAGGCTGAGAGATTGGATTCGGACACCCGACTGTGGATCAAGGATGCAGAGATGTGGTAGGCACCCGGAATGGCTAAGATCAATCTCAGAAAATTTATTGCCGAGCACTACAGGGGTGGAGTGACTGCTCGTGATGTGATTCGCGAAGCTCTCACAAACTCCATACACGCCGGAGGCAAGTCGATTTCGGTCGATCTTCACTTTTCTGACAGGCAACAGGAGTTTTCTCTAGGGGGTGAAGAAAGAAGGGTGCTCGAACAGATCACTATCTCTGACGATGGTGAAGGTTTCACACCCGAGAACCTGGCCTTTTTCGACGAGATCTGCACTAACCACAAAGACAGCATTGGGGGTAAAGGTGTTGGCCGATTAGCTTTCATAAAATACGCCAAGACGGTCGAAATAAAAAGCCAGCTTGCTAATGAACTGGTCGAATTCATATATACACCAGACTTCAGGCTTGAAGATGTCAAGAAGACAGTTTGCTCTGGGGTACCGTCTACCAGCATTACTCTGAAGCATCTGAAGGATAGGATCAATACTCAAGTTGCCAAGTTAGTGAATTCGATCTGCGATGATCTTCGGCTCTTGCTATTCCTAAAGCACCAGGCCGGACAAACAGTCAAGTTAACATTTACGCACAACTCCAGACAGTCTTTTGATGACATATATCACTTTTCCGGA
>DAORCZ010000317.1:0-8378 GCA_035345735.1 Pseudomonadota bacterium
CGCTGATGCACGAAGAGACCGCCGAGATCGTCGCCAGTGGCGAGGTCCCGCTGGAAGTTCCGCTGGCCGATCGATTGCGCACCTTCATGGCCAGCCAGGAAGTCGAACGCGTCGGGCTGGTCGCCGACAGCGCCCGCGAGCCGGCGCTGCAAGCGGTGGGTGAGTCGCTGGCCACCATGCTGCTGCCGGCGGCGGTGCGTGAGGCGCTGGGGGGCCTGGCACCCGGTGCCTGGCTGAGCATTGACAGCGCTGAGACCTGGGTGCCGTGGGAGCTTCTGCGCGTTAGCCGCGGTCTGACCAGTCACTACTTGGGCGAGCGTTTTGCCGTGACCCGCAGCGGCATTGGGAGCCACGTAGCGCGCTTTGCCACGATGCCCTGTGTGCTGGTGACGCCGCCCGGTGGTGAGGCCCTGGTCCGTCGGGAACAGCAGGCCCTGGCCTCGCTGGATGTGCGCTTGCGGCAGGTCAATCGCTTGATGGATGCGCTGCCGCTTCTTTCACAGCCGGGCATGGCCGCTTGGCACATCACGGGGCACGGCGGGTTTGATCGCGCCGATCGCGCCGGCGCGAGCCTCCGCTTGGAGGAAGGTGTGCTTTCGCCCGTGCAGGTGATGCCCGCCGCGCGATTCCGCAAGTCAGGCCAGACGCCGCCGTTTCTGGGCGCATTTGTCTTCCTCGCGGTGAGCGAGCCCGCCACGCCGCAGGCTCCGCTCGCCCCCGCCGGAACTTCGCAGTGGGTCGAGCGCTTCTTAGGCGCGGGCGCCGGCGCTGTCGTCGCCACGACCTTCCCGGTCTCGTCCGCCAAGTGCGCGCAGTTTGCGGAGACCTTCTATCGTGCCTGGAGCAGCAACCGGCCCCTGTCGATTGCCGCTGCCGAAGCGCGCGAAGCGATCCGCGCCGATGGTGATCCCGCCTGGTTGGCCTTCGCTGTCTATGGCCTGCCGGGGGCGCGGTTGGGCAGCCTGTAGCTGGTCTGGCGATTCCGCCCAGCTAGGGAGACAGCCCGCTGTCGGTAAATCGGTCGAAAATACACTTCAACCCTTTGTGCCGTTGCGCCAGATCTTAGGAGCCCATCATGGTCGGTAACAAGGAAGACCTGATTGAACTCGCCGGAAGTATTCCGGGTCACAATAATCAGAGTATTGGCTGTCTTATGTCGAAATATCAAAAGAAAGCCAGGGACTTGGGGAACTCTGGCCTTTGGAAGCGGCGCTCGGAATATTCTTATCAGAATTGGGAGCCGGCCTTCGATGCAATAAGATCAAGTAGTGATGTATCTATTAATGATAGTAATGTGATTGAGTATTTGTACACGAAGGAAGGTGCGGATTGGCGTGATGAGCTGTTTGGCACCTCAGCTGCCGACAAGGCGGCAAAGAATTTTAATACCGCTCGATCGTATGCCTTTTATATTTTCCTGCAACCCATATCAGTGCTTACTCTGGACAATGCCTCATATCCTGGAACGTATCGTTACAAGGATATAGAACGGCTGTTTTCTGCCACCGATGACGCCCACAACCCCGACCGGGTCGCAGGTCGGGTGCAGGCCACTGCACGGATCATGCTGCTGTTGCTTTATGGCTGTGTCGAGATGACCGCGAGGTACACGCGCAGCATATTCGGTGGGTTCGCACTGGGATACCTACATCAAATTCACTTACAGCGTTCTCCATTTAAGGAGGGGTATCATCACTATTTCAATCAGGGCGGATTGGCTTGGACACTATTGACGTTTTCCTATCTGGTGGCCAAAGAATGGAAATTTAAACAAAGTCAGGACTCAGAATGGGCATATGATCTCGATGAGACACTCTGGTATCGTTTTTGGGCGATCATTGGCTCTAGTCTGGGAATTGATCGTTCCTTATTGCCACTGAGCCATTCGGATGCGGGTGCGCTGTGGCGATTGTTTGTTAATGCAGGCTTGGCTGAAGCGAAGGATCTCGACTCCGACGAGAGCGAGATCATGAAAGCCTATGAAGATAAGCGATCTCCGAATTTTGGTGAGTATGTGAAGCTGGCATCTTGGATTCCGTCGTATGCCTGGAACCAGATGTTCCATCCGCTGAGCTGGAGTGCCTTTTGGATGCTGTGGGCCAGGGCCGGTCTGTCATGGCTGTGGCAGAAGCGGCCGCGATTCTTCGGCTAAGAGAAGCCGCCGCCGCCGACGCAGTCCTCCGCCCGGTAGGGGGAAGATCCGGCAGCGGGCGCCCCCGGCGGCCTTTGTAGAGGGACCTAGCGGTTAGGTGAGCCGGCGATCCGCGAGGCTGGCGAACCCGCGGGATGAGGTCACGAACGGAGAGGGCGCGCGGCTGGCGACGCGGTCAGCGAATGGCGGACGAGATGATGATGGCGATGCCGATCATCACCGAGGCCATGAGGATGCCGAGGGCGATGTTCTGGTCCTCTTCCAGCTCTTTGTAGACGTTAAACGGCATCATCTTGCGCAAGACGGTGAAGGCCAGCGCGAACATGCCGATGCCGATGAGTGAGTAGAGAAGGGCGGACATCAACTGCCCCCAGTGCGTCTCCCAGAAGTGCAGCATCATTTGCCTCCGTGTACTCCGCGGTGCCAGAAGTGATAGGAGCGATATCCGCCCGGTGACTGCCGCACGCTTGGCGGCACATGCACGCGCTCGCCGGGGGAGAAGCCCCAGCCGCGCAGCTCGATCAAGAGCTGAAGAAAGAGAACGGCCACGCAGAACAGGCCGTAGAAGCCCAGCGAGGAGCGGGCTCGCTGCAGGCGGGCCGACAGCGATGGCCGGCTCTCCGCCCCAGGAGCCTCGGGAGCAGCGGGAGCTTGGCTAGGAATTTGTGGTTCTTCAGCCATGGCGACTCCTAGCTATTGTCCTCGGTCCGGCGCTGCTCGAAGCGATTCTTGGCCAGCCAGTTCCAGACCGGCACCATCGCCATAAACAGCCACAGCCAGAACGCATACCCGAAGCGCGTCGTCGGATGCGAGATGCGCAGCTTCATGATCGCCGGCGGCAACACGCACTGGTTGTTGATGCACTGCTTGCCGGTAGGGCAGGGGCCGTAGTTGCGAGGGGTCGCTGTCGTGCCCAGGCCCAGGTTGTTCAGCTCGCGAGTGAGCGTCTCGATGCGGGTCTGGGGCAGCGGGTCGCTGTCGCCCTTGGTGGTGACTCGCACGGTGCGCGTCGGGGGAAGGCCACAGCTCCGCACGCACTTGCCGGATACACAGCTCCAATCGATGAACGAGCCACAGTCGCTGGCGATGGTGCAGCTCTGCTGCACGGGCCAGGACGGTTCGATGCGGATGACGTACTTGCCGCCGGGGACCTCGGGGATGACGGCGCTCGCCGTGCGGCTGCCTTCGCTCCAGCTCTCACCATCGGAATAGCCAGAGTAGTAGGCGGCTTCTAGGCCGACGGTATGGGCCTCGCCGCTGTCCTCGTTGATCAGCGAGACGTCGGTGGCCAGCCACGAGTTGTCGACCGCGGTCTTGAGGCTCACCTCGACCGCGACCTGCGAGCCGGACTTGGCGAGCTCGAAGGGGTCGCTGATCAAGATATGCTCTGCTCCCGGCTCGACACCGGCGACGGTGGTGACCTCCCAGTCGCGGGCGTAGTGGCCCGAGCGCGCGCAGGAGAACGCGAGGATTCCCATCATCGCCATCGTCGCGTAGCTAAGCTGCCACTTTTGACGTTCCCACTTCGCCTTGTAGGGATTGGGCTGGTGCGGGGCCACCCAGGTCTTCACTGGCGGCTTGCCTTTCAGCTTGAACGCAGCCCAGACCTCGTCGCTGTCGAGATACAAGCCGAGCGAGGCGTTGATCTCTTTGCGCTCGCCCTTTTTCGAATCGCCGGGCGTGGTCTCCAGCGAGATCAGCACGCCATCGCTGGCAAAGTCTTTGACCTCGACAGTCTCGCCCAGGGCGACGGCCCAGCTGAACTCGCCGTTGATGTGGACGACGCGGGTCGTGCACTGCTCGGCCAGGCTGCAGAAGTAGCCGCGGACGTAGCGATGGCGCTCGCCGCCGCCGATCTCGCCGTACGGAATCGGCTCGACGAGGGTGAAGTGGCCGCCGGAATCGACGAGGTAGTAGAACGCGCTGTCGACATCGGCATCGCCGGTCCACAGCAGGTACTCGTCCCAGTGGCCGCCATCGCCGGTGGTGATCTGGCGCTGGATGTGGCCAAGGACGGTGAAGTGATGGCCGCGCAGCGTCGCCTGACTGCCCAGCGCAAAGCGCGGCTGCATGTCGTCCGACAGCTTCTTGAGCGTCTGCAGCGCTACCAGTGGCTCGCGCGTGCAGTCGACCAGGGCGCGGCAGTACGGACAGGTGACACGCTCGCTGAGGTCGGGGGCCTTGAGCTCCAGCGCGCCATCGCACTGCGGGCACGACATCCGCTTGCCGGCCTTGGCGGCTTTCGGCGTCGGCGTAAACGAGGCGCGATCGAGTTTCAGCTCATCCAGGCGAACCTGGCGCCCGTAGTAGCCCAGGATCTCGCGTTCACCGGCGGCGCCATAGTCGAGCGTACCGACGCTGCCTTTGGCCCCCGAGAGATCGACGTAGCGCATCGGCTCGCCGAGCTGAAACTCAAAGGGAATCTGACCTTCGGCTGAGACCAGCTTGGCGGTGTGGACCTCGGTGGCGCGCAGCGTGGTGTCGCCCGAGGCATCGGGTAGCGGCAGGTGGATGCTGTGGCCGGGGTGGATCTTGTCGAAAGCCGGAGCCTGCGGCACTGGACCGACGGGGGCCTGCAGGAAGAAGCGCCCCTGCGCCTCTGCTAGCCAAAGAAATCTTCCGGCGTCGGTGGCCAGATACCACTCGTTCCAGGTTCCCGCTCCGTGGTCGTACTGCAGGCGTCCAACGATCTCGAAGCCGCCGTGTGCCGCGCCTCGCAGCCCAACCGCCAGGGCCGACGAGGTCTCGGCCAGCTGCGCGACCTTGCCGAGCTTGGCGTAGTCCAGACCGCGCTTGGCAACGACGCTGCTGCAGTGGGCGCAGATGCTAAGGACGGCACCGGGCTTGGTGAACTTGACCTCTGCCCCGCACTCCGGGCAGCCGGCGGCGCCGCTCATAGCTTCCCTCCGCGGGCGCACACCAGCCACGCGCTGGCTGCATATGTCCTCGGCCGAATCTCTTTCCGAAGGAGCATGACTGGCAGGTTATCATATCCCCCTACTTCGCTGTCGCTCGCCCACCAAGGAGAAATTGATGGCCGCCTCCCCGTCGCAGGATCTCGATACGCTGTGCATCAACACCATCCGCACGCTGTCCATGGACGCCGTGCAGGCGGCGAACTCTGGTCATCCGGGAACGCCGATGGCCTTGGCTCCAGTGGCTTATGCGCTGTGGCAGCGGCACCTGCGCTTTGACCCCAGCGATCCCATCTGGCCCAACCGTGACCGCTTCGTGCTTTCGGCGGGTCATGCCTCGATGCTGCTGTATTCGATCCTGCACCTCTACGGGGTGAAGGCGGTGAACGGGCAGTACGAACAGCTGGGTGAGCCGAGCGTGTCTCTCGACGAGATCAAGCGCTTTCGGCAGATCGACAGTCGCTGTCCCGGTCATCCCGAGTACCGCTGGACCTCGGGTGTCGAGTGCACCACCGGGCCGCTGGGGCAAGGCGTCGCGACGTCGGTGGGTATGGCCATTGCAAGTCGCTGGCTGGCGGCGCGCTACAACCGCCCTGGCTTCGAGCTGTTCAACTACAACGTCTTCGCCCTGGCTGGCGACGGCTGCATGATGGAAGGCATCAGTGGCGAGGCTGCGTCGCTGGCCGGCCATCTGAAGCTGTCGAACCTGTGCTGGATCTACGACAACAACAAGATCACCATCGATGGCACCACCGACCTGGCCTTTTCCGAAGACGTCGGGGCGCGCTTCCGCGGCTATGGCTGGCAGGTGCTGCACGTCGCCGACGCCAATGATCTGGGGCAGCTGGATCACGCGCTGACCACCTTCCTGCAGACGGCGGGCAAGAGCGCCGATCGGCCGACGCTGATCATCGTCGATTCGCACATCGCCTGGGGCGCCCCCAACAAGCAAGACACCCCGCACGCCCACGGCGAGCCGCTGGGCGACGAAGAAATTCGTCTGACGAAGCGCGTCTATGGCTGGCCCGAGGACGCCAAGTTCCTCGTCCCCGACGGGGTGCGCGAGCACATGGCGGCTGGTCTGGGCGCACGTGGCCACGGTCTGCGTCAGGGCTGGATGGCCCTGTTTGAGCAGTATCGTGCGCAGCATCCCGACCTGGCCGACCAGGTCTATCGCATGCAGCACCGGCAGCTTCCCGAAGGCTGGGATCACGACATCCCGGTGTTTCCCGCCGACAAAAAAGGCATGGCGGGACGCGACGCCAGCGGCAAGGTGCTAAATGCTCTGGGCAAGCGCGTGCCGTGGCTGCTCGGCGGCGCGGCCGACCTGGCTCGCTCGACCAAGACGACGCTGACCTTCGAGGGCGCAGGAGACTTTCAGGCGGACAATCGCGGGGGCCGCAACCTGCACTTCGGGGTGCGCGAGCACGCCATGGGCGCAGTGCTCAACGGCCTGTCGCTGTCCAAGCTGCGGCCTTATGGCTCGGGCTTCCTGATCTTTTCCGACTACGCGCGGCCAGCGATTCGACTGTCGGCGATCATGGAGATTCCGACGATCCACATCTTCACCCATGACTCGATCGGGGTAGGTGAAGACGGCCCGACGCATCAGCCGATTGAGCACCTGGCGTCGCTGCGCGCCATCCCGCACCTGTTCACCATCCGCCCTGCTGATGCCAATGAAGTGGCGGAGGCGTGGCGTCTGATCATGCGCCTGCGGCACGAGCCGGTGGCCCTGATCCTCAGCCGCCAGGCGCTGCCGACGCTCGACCGCAGTCGCTATGCCCCAGCGGCGGGCCTGCTGCGCGGCGGGTATGTCCTGGCCGATGCGCAGCAGCACGATCCCGAGCGCTTCAAAGACCGCGCCCTGCAGGTGATCCTCATCGCCAGCGGCAGCGAAGTCGCGTTGGCCGTCGAAGCCTACGAGCGGCTGCTCAGTGAAGGCATCGCCGCGCGCGTGGTCAGCCTGCCGTGCTGGGAACTCTTCGAACACCAGAGCGCCGAATACAAAGACAGCGTCCTGCCCGCCACCGTGACCGCTCGCATCGCCATCGAGCAAGCCTCGGCCTTTGGCTGGGCGCGCTACATCGGCAGCGACGGAGTCAGCATCAACATGAAGACCTTCGGCGCCTCCGCTCCGCTCAAAGAATTGCAGAAGCGCTTCGGCTTCACCGTCGATGACGTCGTCACCGCAGCCAAGCGTCTGCGTGGCTAGCGTCTCCGTGCTGTCCTTCCGCTAGCGAGCCTGACCGCATGACTTCTCGTCGGGCTCTCCGTCTCAGCCTCGCGCTTCTCGTTCTGGCCTTGGCGTTATGGCTTTGGCGACGCGCTGGTTCCCCTCCATCCCATGCTAGTGACGCTGCCCGCGAGACTCAGGACTTGCGTAGGCTACCAACGGGAAAAGAGGTGCCCCAGCGTCCGCCGAGCGCGGCTAACTTGTCGGCGGCGCGAGTCCAGCGGGATGCACTGCGAGCAGCGATCGAGCAGGGATTGGCGCGCAGCACTGGCCGGGGGCCGGATGCGACGCGGTCCTCGACTGGCGCCGCGGTGGCCGAGGGACCCCAGGGGGCGCCAGGAAAGCTGCGCGATCGGGTGGGCGGACGCGATGCCCTGGTCAAGGCTCTGAATCACCAGTTCATGCCCCTGGCGCAAGACTGCATCGCGCGGGCTCAGGCGCAGCGTCCATCGCTGCAGGGGATGCTGGCGCTCGCGCTAGAGACCCTAGCCGACGAAGAACACGGTGCCGTTGTCGATATTGCCCAGGCCGCACCCAACAACGAGATCGTCGATGCCGATCTGTGGGAGTGCATCCGTGAGTCGGCCTACAGCCTCAGCCTGCCGCCGCCGCCAAGCCGCGGCCGTGAGGCGTTCGTTCTGACCTTGCCGCTGGATGCGGTGGGGGACCTGGGATCAGCTGCCTCGGGCGTCGCTCGCTGAGACGCAGGGCGCGACGAACTCGATGGTTTTTTCGACGCACAGCGCTGTCGGCTGGGGGCGGAAGCGCCAGTTCTTGAGCGTCGCCGCGATCTGGCCGCTGGCATCGAACGACGGATCCAGCGCGGTCACCGAGCGCACCAGGCCCGATCCGCCGATGCACAGCCGATAGCGACCGTGCACGCGCTCGCCACAGGCTCGCCCCTTGAACTCGGCGGGCGGACTCGGCTCGTCGCCCTGGCTTAGCTTCTGCGCGACAAACCAGGACTCTTGCACATCAACCACCGCGGTGGCGGCGTCAGATTCGACGGCGGGGCGGCCCAGGCCACGGCACTCGACGCGGAAGGCCAGGTTCTGCTCAAAACACAGCGGCAGCG
>DAORCZ010000318.1:0-8377 GCA_035345735.1 Pseudomonadota bacterium
TCCCCTCAATTCGTGACCCTAGGGCCCCTGCCTAGACGGCCCCGGCTGCTAGGCGCGACGAGGGAGCATGCCCGTCGGCATGTGACCCCCGGCGTCACTCTAGCGATCAACGACGCAGACGGGGCTGGATGGGCAAAGGGATGGGGTCACGAATTGAGGGGACACTGACCTAGGCCGTCTGTGCGAGCGCCTGCTCGGTCTTGCGGCTATTGGCGATCCACCACACCGCGGCGATCAGGGCAAAGGTGGCAGCGGGTAGGAATCGCCACTCACTGGGACCGGCCACTGACCACTTCAAGATACGCGAGTTAATGCCGTTAAAAACCGGTACCAGCAAGAACCATAGCGCAAACAGCGTTGCCTGCCGATCTCGTGGAATCAGACGCGAGATCATCGACAGAACCAAAGGAATCAAGAAAAGACTGGGTAGCGCGGCAGCCAGCGTAGCTCCCACAATCCACCCCGTCCCGGCCAGCTGGCCCTGGCTTCCGACCTGCGCTGCGCGAAACAGCAAAAAGCACGGCAAGAGTTGCAGGACTAGCGCCATTCCCACTTTGGCTACACTCGATGGCTCGATCGAGCGTCGGCGCAGATAATTGAATAATAAAACAACGCACGGCAAAAGGAGAATCTGAAAGATCCCATCACTGGCCTGGAGCAGCGCTCTGCCCATCTCAGGAGTCCACAAGCCACCGAAGGTCAGATCGGCGTGCGACCGCGACCACAGCACACGCTCAATCTGGGTCTGCACCGTTGCCGCCTGCGACAGCGCCGTGATCAGCAGAATCTGCAGGATCAGGCCCCAGGGCACCGCCGCGCCGTGGACCGCCGGAGCGGCCGGGGTTGCCGACGCCTCCGGCAGCGCTGAGCGCTCGGCCTCGCCCGCGCGCTCCGTTCGCAGCAGCGCCAAAGCCAGGCCGGTCGCCAGCGCCAGACAGCTTGCACTGGACGCAAAGACCAGCGTCGGCCCACCGCGAGCCGAGAGCCAGCTGGCCGTCCCGCCAGCGAGTCCCCCCGCCAGGTTGATCACCCCGAAAAAAATAACAAATGCGGTATCACGGCCCTCGGCGGCAAGCGAATTGGCAAATACAGCCATCAGCCCCGGCTTATATAGACCATGACCTATGCTTAAAGCCGCCAAGGCAAAAAAGAGGGTTTTTCCCGGTAAGCCCGCCAGTAAGGCGTACCCTACAAACAAGCCACAGGAACCTAAGACTACAGCTTTATAATATCCAATCTTCCGGTCCGCGAGAATCCCACCCAAAATCGGAGTTGCATAAAACAAGGACATCATCGTTCCATAGAGACTAAACGCGGACTCCTGATCCATCCCATTCTCTTGGGTCATCAGGAAAACAAAGCTCGCTAAGAATATATAATAGGCGGCGCGTTCCAGAAACTCGATTAGATAGATAATTTTCACGCGGTGATTGTTGATGATCATTTTTGTTCTCGTGAGCTGAGGACCGGCCGGCTGTGTGGATTGTGCCACGGAAAAGCCCCCCTCTCGGTGCCCCTGCGGAATCTACCAACTACCGAGGGAGCGGAGGGCTGGGCTACGATCGCGCAGCCCCGATGTCGTCCGCGCGGCCCCCGGCAGATCCGTGGTCCCATCCCCGTTACGTCCTGCACGAACAGATCGGGCGCGGCGGCATGGGCGCGGTGTATCGGGCGCGCGATCGGCTGGGCGGCGGCTGGGTGGCGCTCAAGCGCGTGCGCCTGCCGGCCGCGACGCAGCTTGGCACCTCGCGCGCCCCCGCGCTGCCGGTGGTGACGCTGCACGACGCCCCCGAGCACAGCCTGCCCGAACCGGCCGCCGCCGCCGGACCGGCCACCGCCGTCACCGGCTTCACCGAAGAGGCGACGATGGTGGCCGCGCTGGAACTGGCCGCCTGGTCGAACGACACCATCGGCCCCAGCTCGCACGATCCGCTGGGCCTGGCCCTGGGCCGCGAATTCCGCACCCTCGCCTCGCTGCGCCATCCCCACATCATCTCGGTGTTCGACTACGGCTTCGAGGAGCAGCAGCAGCCGTTCTACACCATGGAGCTGCTCACCGACGCGCAGCCACTGCTCGCCATCAGTCGCACCCGCGACCTCCCCGGCCGCGTCACCCTCCTGCTGCAAGTCCTCCAAGCCCTGTCCTACCTGCATCGCCGCGGCGTGCTGCATCGCGACCTCAAGCCCGCCAATGTGCTGGTGCAGGGCGAGCGGGTGGTGGTGCTGGACTTTGGCTTGGCGACGCTGCGCAGCGTTGTGCAGCGACGGTCGGCGGTGCTGTCGGGCACGCTGCACTACATGGCGCCGGAGCTACTGCTCGGCGAGCCGCCGAGTGAGGCCTCGGATCTGTATGCCTTCGGGGTGATGGCGGTGCAGGTGCTGACCGGGCAGCGGCCGTTCGAGGCCGAGCACAGCGAGGTCTTGGTGTCGCGCATGCTGAGCGGCGAGCTGGTCCTGCCCGACGTCGCGCTGCCCGAGCCGCTGCGCCTGATCTTGGAACGGCTGCTTTCCCGCGAGCCTGCGGCCCGTCCGCAGGATGCCGGCCAGACGGCGATCGCGCTGGCTCAGGCCGTCGGCTTGCCGTTTGCCAGCGAGTCGGCGCAGCTACGCGAAAGCTACCTGCAAGCCGCCGAGTTCATCGGCCGTGAGAGCGAGCTCAAGACACTGCGCGGCGTGCTGCAGCAGACGCTGCGCGGGCACGGCGGGGTCTGGCTGATCGGTGGTGAGAGCGGCGTCGGCAAGTCGCGCCTGCTCGACGAGCTGCGCACGATGGCCCTGGTGCGCGGGGCGCACGTCGATCGCGGGCAGGCGGTGTCGGAAGCCGGCTCGCCATATCAGATCTTCCTTGATGCGCTGCGCAGCATCGCGCTGTCGGTGCCGCTGTCGCCGCTGGAGGCGAGCACGCTCAAGGCCATCCTGCCCGAGCTGCCGACGCTGTTGCAGCATCCCATCGCCGATCCGCCGGCCGTCGAAGCGCAGGTGGCGCGGGCTCGCTTGCAGAGCCTGGTCTGCGATCTTTTGCACCGGCGTAGCGAGCCGACCGTGCTGATCTTGGAAGATCTGCACTGGGCTTCGCCCGACAGCATCGAGATCCTGTCGCGCCTGCTGCCCGATGCCGAGCGCCATCCCCTGCTCATCCTGGCCAGCTACCGCGACGATGAAAAGCCGCACCTGCCCGAAGAGCTGCCCGAAGCCAAGCTGATGCAGCTTCAGCGGCTGAGTCAGCGCAGCATCGTGTCGCTCATCGAGTCGATGTTGGGACAGCACAACGTCCGCCCTGACCTTTTGGCCTGGCTGCGCGATCAGACCGAGGGCAATCCCTTCTTCTTGGTCGAGATCCTGCGCACCCTCGCCGATGAAGCCGGCAGCCTGCAGCGGGTGGGCAGCGTCGGCGGCCACGATTTGGGGCTGCGCGGTGGGCTGGCGACACTGGTGGAGCGACGGCTGTCACGCTTGCCGGCCTGGACGCTGCCCGCCCTGCGCTTCGCGGCGATCCGCGGCCGACGCATCGACCTGCCCCTGCAGCGGGCGCGGTTCGCGGCCGACACGAAAGAGGGCGAGGTTCCGGCGCTGCTTACGCGCTGGCTGACCGCCTGCGCCGATGCCGCCGTGCTGGAGCTATCGAACGAGCACTGGCAGTTCTCGCACGACAAGCTGCGCGAAGGCATCCTGGCCTCGCTGTCGGCGGCCGAGACGCGACGACTGCATCGCGAGGTGGCCAGCCAGTTGCAAGCCTCGCGCACCGTCACCGCCGACGTCGCGGCCGCGCTGGCCTTCCACCTGCAGCAAGCCGGCGATGCGGTGGGCGCGTTTCACTTTGCTCTGCTGGCGGCGCAGGGGGCGCTGTCACGCGGCGCGCTGGCCGAAGCGGAAGATCTGCTACGCACCGCGCTGCGCAGCGAGGGCGCCGGCGATCCTCCACTGATTGAGCGGGTGCGGGCCCGGCGTCTCTTGGGCGCGGTACAGCTGGCACGCGGCGAGCTCTCAGACTGCATGCAGACGACGGAAGAGGGACTCTTGCTCTTCGGGCTGCGCCTGCCGAGTGCGCAGCATGAAGTGGCGCGCGGCCTGCTGCAGGTCCTGTGGACGCAGGGCCAGCTTCGCTTGCGCGAGATCTTCCCGACGCTGAGCGTGCCCAGCCTGCCCGCCGCCCTGCAGAGTCGCGAGGCGCTCGACGAAGCCTACGGATTATTCGCGACCCATGGCGAGGGGGCTCTGTATCTCTGCGCCGAGGTCCGCCTGCTGTACTGCGCGCTGTGCTGCGTCAACCTGGCCGATCACACCGGCGATGCGGCGCAGCGTTTGTTCAGTTATTCCGCGATGTCGTACTCCGCCTCGGTGGTGCCGCTGCCTAGCGTCAGCGCGCTGTACCTGCGACGCGCCCAGCCGCTGCGCCAGAGCCTGCCCAACACCCACGCCGAGTACGAATTTCTGCGCCTGCGCTGCGCCACCTACATCAACGAGACACGCTTTGCCGAAGCGCTCAAGGACAGTGAGCAGGCCGCCCGCGTGGCACGCCACCTGGGCAGCGAAAAAGGCATCCTGTTTACCACCCAGCAGCGCCTGTGGATCGGCTACATGCGCGACGATCTTCTCGCGGAGCGGAGCCGCGTCGAAGACTTTCTCGATCTCGCGCAGCGGGCGCGCCACGAACAGTTCATCGCCTGGGGTCAGGCCCACGCCGGCACGCTTGCCCTGGCGGCGGGACAACCTGAGCTGGCCTATACGCTGCTCTCGCAGGCGCTGGTCGGCGGACGGCAGGTCCACGATCTGTTCTGCGAGATGCACGCCCTATGTGTGCGGGCCGTTGCGCAGCTGGCGCGCCACGACTGGGAAAGTGCGCGCGGCGACGCCGATGCGGCGCTGGGACTTTACGAGGCGACTCCGCTTGTCGCCTACGGCCTGGTGCCGGCGCTGAACCACTTGGTCGATGCCTGCTTTGCCCTCGTCGCCGAGGCGCCGCCAGTGATTCGGGCCGCGCAGGGGGCCCGGCTCGCGCGAGCGCTGCGCTTTCAGGCCCGCATCGCCCGCCGCCTGCTGGTCGCGCAGCCCGGTGCCCTGCGCAGTCAGGCTCGCCTGTGCCGACAGCGCGGACAAGAGCAGAAAGCCGCTGCACTCATCCGCCAGGCCGACGCGCTGATTGCCGACTGGCGCGCCGCCTCCTTCTAGCATCCGCCGACCGCGCGGGCTCGTACCTCACGTATCATCAAGCTTGGGGGACGCTCCGCCCCAGATCGGGAGAGGCCGCGGTATGGCGAACGCTGAAGAAGATCCGACCCTTGTCGCAAATGGTCAGCGCACACAGCGACAGGAACCGCCTGCCAGCTTGCTCTCTGCGAGCGCCGCGCCGGGCAGCAGCCTGCCGCTCCTGCCGGAGAGCCGCGAGGCCGCCAACCTGCGCAACATCACCGTCCTTCCCGTCGTCAGCGGTGCCGACGGCGGCAACGTCGAGCTCAAGCCGCGCAACGAGCAGCGCTATCAGCACGTGCGGCGACTCGGGGCCGGCGCCATGGGCGAAGTCGATCTCGTGCTCGATAACGACATCGGACGCACCGTCGCCAAAAAGCAGCTCATCGATGGCCAACAGAGCCCGCTCGGGGTCGCCCACTTCATCGAAGAGATCCGCACCGTCGGCAAGCTAGAGCACCCCAACATCGTGCCCATCCACGACGTCGGCATTGATGCCAACGGCCAGCCCTTCTTCGTGATGAAGCACATCGATGGCGAGACCTTGGAGTCGATCATCGCCAAGCTCGCCGCCGGCGATCCCGAGTACTGCGCCCGCTACACCATCGACGCCCGCGTCGAAATCTTCCTCGGCCTGCTGCACGCCCTGCAGTGCGCGCACAACAAGGACATCGTGCACCGCGACATCAAGCCGGCCAATGTCATGGTCGGACGCTTCGGCGAGGTGGTGCTGATGGACTGGGGGGTCGCCAAGTCGCTCAAGCCGACGAGCGCCGAAACCGCTGCCCGCTTGCAAACGCAGCAAGGCCAGATCGTCGGCACCCCCGCCTACATGTCACCCGAGCAGGCCAGCGGCAACAACCTCGAGGTCGATGCCCGCAGCGATCTGTACAGCGCCAGCGTGCTGTTCCACGAACTGCTCGCGGTGCGCCACTACCTGTCCCACTGCAGGAACCTCAAATCTCGATATTCCGCGCGACATGCGCACACATCAGCCGCCACATACCGCCAAGACCGCCATCGGATACGTTCGCGTCAGCACGCAGGAGCAAGCCACCGACGGGGTGAGTTTGGACACACAACGCGATAGGCTCAGAGCGTATTGCAAAATTAATTCAAACAAACTTATCGACATAATGGCGGACGGTCGAGATCATCGGTCAATCGCTGGAGCAGCGTTTCGAACTTCTCGTCGGCACCGCAGGTCGACCGGGGTTCTGCATATCTGCATAGCAGGAGGTGTCCATGGCGCTGGAGTGGCTGATGGAGCATCGGCCGGACGTCAGCGCAGCGGTGGCGGATGTCGACCGCACGCTGATCTGGCATGCCATGGAGCGCACGCCGCTCGACAACCTCCGGCGGACCGAGAGTCTGTCAGGCGACGAAGCCGCGCTGTGCGATGCGCTATGCCACGTGTGGTACTCGAAAGTCTGGACGCGCACTTTCGCAACGACCTGACGCACCGCAAGCTGCGCCCGCGGGCGTCGGACCTTGCGGGCCAACGGCACTGTTGCCATCGCCCCCCGAATGTTGCGAACCCGCAGTGACGCGCTGACTCGCCAATCCAGGGATGCGCCTTACTTCGGCAGGAGGCCGGTGCATGAGAGCCCACACCGCCGCGCTGTCCTACCTGGCCGAAGCCCCGATCTGACGGCCCGCTAATTAAGCTTCCTCGACGAGAAAGAGGATTCCCTGGCTCAAAACGATGCCGCGGGTCCAGCAGCCGTGGGTCCGTCGTTGACGATCCGCGGCGGGGTCCGCGATAATTGACGAGCACATATCCGCTCGGCGCGGTCCGAGCTCTCTCCTATGTCAAAGCTGCCAGAAGGACATCGGCTTGGTCCGTATCGCGTCGTTCGTCTGATGGGCGCAGGGGGGATGGGTGCGACCTATGCGGCCCGGCAGGAATTCCTGGGTCGTCAAGTGGCCGCCAAAACCGGCCTCATACTTCACAGCGTAAACGTCCGAGCCGCTTGGCGCGCAGTCGCCCGCGCCGCCCAAGGGGGGCAAGTTTGGCTTTGAGACATAGCCGTGCCCAACGTGTGTGGCTCTGCTGCATCTTACTCATAGCTGGCAGTCGCATATCTTATGCACAGACCGTTATCCCGGACTGTGAGGCTGACACAGCTTGCTTGTCCTTGTACGACCGCGCTGTGCTGGAGTCTAAAAAAGGCAACCTTGTGGAGGCAGTGCGCCTCTACAAACTGGCCTACGAAGTTCGAGCCGACCCCAAATTATTGTTCAGCATTGCTCGCATTTTGCACCGGCTAGACCGCAAGCAAGAGGCCATTGTTTACTACAAGCAGTTCATCGAGTCCCCGCTGGACGACGCCGAGCAGAAGAGTAAAGCAGAGCAATATATGGAACAGGCCAGGCAAGGGGCTGGCGCGGGCTCCGCTTCACTGTCGTCGCCGCTACCAACGGCGACTCGGCCAAACACTCCACTGAGAGCGACCTCTACAACGACACCTTCAGTGACGCTGCCATCGCAGCCACCCACGGTAAATCCGCAGCCACTCACGTCGCAAGCCGGTGCAGCGCCGATCCCGTCCCCGTTGCCGCCGCCACCGCCAGCCACGAATCCGCAACCTGTCGCATTGCAGGCCCCCCCGGCAGCAGCCGTCTCTCGTGATCATGCTCATGCCAAGCGGCCGCGATGGCGTCTGGTGGTTGGAGGGGCCGCCATTGGCGCTGGTCTCCTTCTGACCGGCTTTGGCGGCTCTGCGTTGGCCGCGCAGGGAAAATGTATCGACGTTCCCGACCCACCGGCGCAGACCTGCGACGAGGTCTATGCCACTACACCCGTCGGCGGCGCCCTTCTGGGCACGGGGGCCGCGGTGGTCGTCGGTGGAATCCTGCTGATGGCTTGGCCATGAAAGAGATCTCTAATGTCGAAGATTCCGGCTCTGTCAGACCCCGTTCCTAGCGGTAGGATTTCAGGACTTCTTTTATCGCTGAATCGAACCGTTCGAGGCAGTTGGCTGATCCGCTGTATAGGAAGCCTGACTGCTCTCTTGCTCACGACCTGCGATTCCCTGTGGACACAATATCGGGAGACCAATCCGATCAATTGCATCCTCAATCCCGGCATCTGCCCAGAGGGACAAGTCTGTAACTCGCAGACCCGCCTGTGCAGGGTACCGCAGTTGACTCTTGTCGCCGGCGCGATCGGTGGACCGGGCAATGCGGA
>DAORCZ010000319.1:0-8350 GCA_035345735.1 Pseudomonadota bacterium
ACGGCGACGGTAGGCGAGGGTGAGCGTGGCAGGGAAATCGGTGAGAACTTTGACATGTCGCTGCCGACATTCCGGCTCATCCGAAGGGACATTACGCTGGGCGGGAGGCAGCGCTTTGTTTGGCCCAGAGCCGCAGCGAGTGACTTGCCAGGTGCCCTGCATTCGGCAGCGGCTTGCCGGGGTTCCATGCCTCAGGCTTGAGGCGCAGGGTGCCGTTTCCGTCGAGACTGGGGCGGTGTAGATCGTTCCGAGTGGGGGACTCACCGGGCCTGAGCGCATGCACCGGGTGCTGCTGCACGTGGCCGAGATCGATGGGTCGGACGCAGGCTGGGTTCTGCTTCACATCGAGCGCGCAGACAAAGAGCCATTCCTGCTCGTGGCCGACCGAGCGCGCGTTGGACTTGTCACGGAGCGATGCGAGCCAGCCAAGCCCTACGATCGCGCAGATCAAACAACGACGCGAGCGCATGATTGTGGCCGTCGCCTCGCCGAGCAGCTCTGGCCGATCGGGCGTCTGCTGTGGATGCCGTGGATGCCGTGGATGCCGTGGATGATGCCTTGGATGAACAAACAGGCATGTGATCTACAGCGGCAGTCGCGCTGAGCGGGGACGGACGGAACCTTTCGCTCGGCTGGAGCGGCGCAATATAGTCCGCCGCATGTCATCAGGCTCGAAACGTCGTCGCAGAGACCAGGCTCGACCGAAGAAAGCAAACTCATCTGGAGCGCTGCCGCCGATCTCTAGCGCAGATGGGGCCGCGCTGGCTGTACAGCAAGCGCCACAGCGCGTGGCTGCGCTGCTTCGCGAGCACCAGCAGCTGCTGACCAAGATCAAGCAGAAGCGAGCCGAGCGCGCGAGGCTCGCTGAGCGCATCGAGGTCGCGATGGCCAGCGGACAGCGCGATGGGGTGCCGCTGTTTAACGAGCTTGTTGCGCTGGATCAGCAAGTTCATGCGCTGTTTGCCGAGCTGCTGGCGCGCAAGAAACAGCCACGCAAGACGCAGAAGATCGTGCGCGAAGCCTACGAGATCTTGCAGGAGCTGGGACAGATCTCTCCAGCCTGGGCGATGCCTCAGTCACCTGGTGACGCAGAACCGAAGACCGATGAGTCGCCAGGGCATGACGGGCATCCATCAAGCGAGGATGAGATACCGCCCTGGGCGATGGGCGGAGCCACTGCCAAGCGTCCCGTGAACCAGGCCGGTGCGCAGTCCTTGCGTGGGCTATTCTACCGTCTCGCGGATGCGCTGCACCCAGACAAGGTGCAGGACGAAGGAGACAAGGCCCAGCGCACCGAGGTGATGAAAGAGCTGACGCAGGCCTATCAAGCCGGAGATCTGGCGAGGCTCATTGAGCTGGAGCGGGCCTGGCTGCTGGGTGTCCGCGGCGAAGCACAGCGCGAGGCAGCGACCGACACCGCCACGCCCGAGCTCCGCTGCGCCGAGCTTGAGAACAGGAACCGCGCGCTTCGTCAGCAGCTTGAGGAGGAAAAGGCCGCCCTGCGGGCCCTGCGTCGATCCCCGCAGGGCGAGTTCTTGGCCGAGCTGCGACGGATGGCCCCGGGGAAGACCGGCGCTGTCGACCCCTTGGATGCTTGGCTGGATGCGCTGCGTCAGCAGCGCGACGGCCTAGCCGAGCTTCTGAGCTTTGTGCGTTCCTACTGCGATGGCCAGATTGATATCGACACATTCCAGCGCGGCCCGCGACCTCATGCGATGCATCTCGATGAAGGGCTTGATGAGCGCGAGATCTTTGCTGAGGTGCTTGCCGCGCTGACCGGTATGCGTCGGCCCCCCAAGCCGCGCAGCCGCTCGCGCGGACAGAAGCCACCGCACAGCGAGCCGGGGGACTGGTTCTAGGCTGCTTGATGGCTCTGCCTCGGCATCCATTCATTTCTCCCAGGAAGCGCACGGGCTGCCTGGGATACCGTGCATCCGCATAGGATCATGAGGCGGGCGGTCCACGCACCACAGAGGGCCGCGCAGATCCCTCATGGACGAAGGGCTGAGTGCACTGCTTCCCGAGGTCGCGCTCCCGCGCTCATCCCCGTGGGGCTCCAAGCCCACCGCGGCGCTCCGTGCTTCCAAGGCTTTCCGGACATCGCAGTGAAGGTCTGACGTCGTGTCCGCAATGGCCCGCTGCCAACGCCGCGGAGATCGCCAGGCCAGTCCGAGCTTACTGGCGTCGGTTCCTTATGAGTACCTGCAAATGCAGGAATACTTGAACAAGCGTTGATCTGCTCGTGCTTTGAATGGAGGCTGAGGCAGCTACGGGTGACGGATCACCACCAGACTGATGTCGTCGCGAATCCTGGCGGAGCCGATGTAGCTCATCAGATCATCGAGCACGGCGGCTTGGATCTCGGCGGACGAGCCATGCCGCATCGACTGCACAACGCGGCACAGGCGATCGATGCCATAGATCTCGCCAGCGGCGTTGGCAGCCTCGGTGACGCCATCGGTGTGCAGCACGACGCAGTCACCGGAGCCGAAGCCGAGCTCGCGCGTGGCAAGAAACGCCGAGACATCCTCCTCCATGCCGATGGCAAAGCCCAGCTCGCTGGTATCGATGCGTTCCACCGTGCGGTCGGCTCGGAACAAGAGGACGTCTTCATGCTGACCGGACAGCACGATGCGATCGCTGTGAACATCGATGAACGACAGCGACAAGCTCTTGTCGCTCTGAATTCGCTGCACGTTCTTGTAGACGGCTTGGTTCAGCACGCGAAGAAAGCGCAGCGGATCGTACTCACCCGCTTCGTGCAGCGTGCGCGCGATCGACTGCACCATCAGCATCACGAGTCCTGCCTCCAAGCCATGACCGGTGACATCGCCGATACCAATCTTGATGCGCGATCCGATGTGCAGCACATCGTAGTAGTCGCCTCCCACCTGCTCGGCCGGACGCATGCAGCCAGCGATATCCAGCAGAGGAACCTTGGCCAGCTCGGCGGGCTTGGGCAAGACCATCGCCTGCAGGCGGCGCGTGACATCCAGCTCTGCCCCCAGACGAACATTCTCAGCGGCAAGGCGACGATTCAGGGTGACGATCTCGGCATTCAGACGCTCTTGCACCTGCTTTTCCCGCTCGACCAAGCGCGCGTAGTAGCGCACTGCCAGATAGGCGATGAAGCTGGGCATCATCAGGTTCATGCAGAAGAAGACCAAGTTCATGCGCGGTCCAATCGTCGCGGGGACCGGCAGCCAGGGATCAGCCGCGCCACTTAGCGCCAAGATCCCGAAGTAGGCCGACAGCCAGTACAGCGACTGGCGCGAGCCATGAAAGAGGAGCGCGGTCAGAGGCGCCAACAGCGGCCAGAGCAAGAGCGCTGCGGAGTGCCGATAGCCACCAAGTGCCAGGTGCATCCACCACGGCGCCAGCAGGATGGCCGCAGTCTGCACGTTGCGGAACGTCGAAAAGTCCTTGCGCCGAAAGAAGACGAGCACGTTGAGGATGGTGAGGACTTGATAGACGATTGGCCCCAGCGCAGCGAGAGGAGCCCCCACCGCGTAGTACGCGCCGTACCACATCGGGCACACGCTGCACTTGGCCAGCGAGGTAATCGTCAGCACGGCCTTCTGGCGACGCACTTCATCGCTGTCATGGTCTGTGCAGCCAGCAAACGCCAAGCGCGACAGCCATGGCATTGGCGCGGACCGGCCGTCCATCGGAAGCGAGAGAACCACCGGCTCGTTGGCAGCCTTCGCAAACAGACTCGACATCGTGCGACCCTCCCTGGCTACTCAAGCTCGATGCGGATCTCGGAACAGATGCGGCGCAGGTTGAACAGCGACTTGCTCTGCCACGGCACCTTCTTGGATCCACGCAGCAGCAGCTTCCCTTTGCTGTCGCGGGCCTTGATGGCAAGACGCATCAGCATCGAAATCCCCGAGCTGTTTAGGAAGGTCAGCCCGCGCAGATCGACGACCACCGGACCTGCGCCCAGGCCATTTTCCAGAAGCTGCGCGATCGGCGCGTATTCCGTTGTGTCGTTTAGGTGCAGCTCTCCGCGAAGCGTGACTTCGTTGAGCTGGGTATTCCAGGTCGCGGTATACGAGTCCTGTGAGATTGCATGAATGGCCATGTTTCCCTCGTTCATCGGTGACGCTTCGTGCATGGCGCAGAAAGGCGCTGCCGAGCGTGTGTGTCGTAGCTCACAGCGGGATGCGTACTGTCGTGGTGACCAAGTAACGCAGCCCATCCTGAGGGGCGAAGCGCCACCCGATGCGCGCTGCGTAGTCGGTCAGCATGGATAGGAGTCCCATGCCCGATCCCTTGCCGATGGCGCTGGCTCGCTTCTCGTATTCGGCCCACAGATCGGCGGTAAGCAGCGTCTGTACCGTTGCTTGATACTTGCCGGCGTTCTTTTCCGAGGCGCCATTTTTGGCACAAAACAAGAGCTCACCCGCTTGCATCGTGAGCTGGATACTGATGGGAATCGCCTCGACATCCGTGAACTTCATGGCGTTCTCGATCAGCTCGTTGGCGACATAGCGAACCACGCTCTTCACTTCATCGCGGCGCGTGGGTATTTCGCTGTCTTCAACGGGACAGAACGTTGCGAAATAGTCACCCATGAAGTCCGCGGACAGTCGGTTGTTCTTCCAGCGTTCCTTCACCGAGATCGACGTTGGCGAAAAGACAATGGTGAGTCCTTCGAAGCCCTGCTCTTGGCTCAGCTCAGCGAAGTCACCGTAGGTTGCGGCATGCGTCATGGGCACTCCCTGATGAAGCTGATGCTGAAGCACAGATGTTGAGGAAGTGTTGAGCGCCGACGAATCAGCACAGAAGGCCCGCACGATGTCGATAAAATCGGTCTGCAATGGGAGGGCGTGCGTGATCGCAAACGAACGGAGCGAGACTCCGAAGATCCTGCTCATCGAAGACGATCGCGGAATCGCGGCCGGCTTGGTCCGCGGACTGAAGGCTTCGGGGTTTGCTGTCGAGCTGGCCAACTCAGGTCGGCGTGGAGCGGAGCTAGGCCTGCTGGGGCGCTTCCAACTGATTGTTCTGGACCTGATGCTGCCCGAGGTCGATGGCTTCGAGATCCTCGATCGCTGGCGCGGCCATACGCTGCCACCGATCATCGTGCTGACTGCACGCACCGACCTGGATGCGCGCTTGCGCGTCTTCAATGGCGGCGCAGTGGACTACCTGTCGAAGCCATTCTGGGTCGAAGAGCTGGTGGCGCGCATTCGTACCCGCCTGCGCTTGCCCCAGCTTGCTGCTCCCCGTCGCGTGTACTGGGACAGCAGCGTGCTCGATCTGGATGCACGAACACTGACGGTCGAAGGCGCAGGGGTCAGCTTGACGGCGGCGGAGCTGAGCATCCTGACCTTCTTGGTGGAACGGGCTGGGCGGGCGGTGTCGCGTGGGCAGCTTGCCGAGGCTGCACTGCCGGCTGATGGAGACCGTTTTGATCGTACGGTCGATTCGCACGTCGCACGCATTCGTCGCAAGCTGGGGCCCAGCGGCACGGCTCGGCTGGTGACTGTCTGGGGCATCGGCTATCGCTTCGACGCGCCGGAGCAGCCATGAGATCGCTCTTTCGCGGAATCCCAGCCCGCATGCTCTTGGCCTCTGCGATCTGCGCCGGCTTGAGCGCGGTGATGGTGACCGGCCTCTTACTTCATCTGATGGTCAAGCAGTCTGTGCAGCGTGCCGCGCTGCTCGTACCGGCTCTTGACCCGCTCTTTCGTGAGCAATGCGAGCGTGACCCACAGGGCTTCCTCCGCAGCTTCCCGAACGACCGCGAGATCGAGATGACGCTTTATGATCTCGCCACGCAGGTGCCGCTGGCGCCCGACATGGCCCCTGTGGATCGGCAGCTCCTTGAACGACTGCAGGCCGGTGAGAGAAACCCGGGACGACTGTACTTCTTTAGCGAATGGGGGGGCGCTGCCATGCGCCAGACAGCTGAGCGGGGCCCTTGTTCGCTGCTGCAGCTACGCTGGCGCAAGGGACGCTTTGAGCGCAGGCAAGCCTGGCTCCTGCTCTTCGGTCTGCCAATGCTGACGGGAGCCCTTGCCGTCTTGATCGCGAGCTCCTTCGCAGTACGCCCACTCACGCAGCGGCTGCGAAGACTGCGCAAGGCCACAGAGCAAGTGGGCCAAGCGACCGGCTATGCATCGGCCGGCGATCCCGAGAGCGACGATCTGGGCATGCTGTCGCTGCTTCTGGATCAAGCGCACGCGCGGATCGCAAGGGATGCAGAACAGGCCGTTGATCGTCAGAAGGCATTGGAGCAGCACCTGGTCAACGTTGCGCACGATCTGCGCACACCGCTGGCTTCCCTGCAGCTTACGGTCGAGCGGCTGAGCGAATCGACGCAGCTAACGATCGAGCGGATCACCGACTCGACGATGACGCCGGACAGCGATCTGGTACGCAACGCCATTGATGACGTCGTGTACATGGGGGCGCTGATCGGCAACCTGTACCTGGCCTGCCGCCTGCAAGATGGCGCAGACCCGCTGCGGGACAGCCCCCGCGTCGATCTGTGCGTGCTGATCGAGCACGTCACGCGCCGCTTTCGCAAGCTGGGACAGGCGCGCGCCATCGAAGTGCATGCCAACCAGCTCGATCACCCCGTGTGGGTGCGCTGCAATCCGGCGATGGCTGAGCAGGTCGTGCAGAACTTGGTACACAACGCGGTTGCCTACGGCGACGAGGGTGGACACGTGGCGGTCTTGCTAGAAGTCCTGGGCAACCAGTTCACCCTGCATGTTGTCGATGACGGCCCCGGAGTCCCACCGACCGATCTGCCCCGCCTGGGCGACCGCACGTTCCGCAGCGATGCGGCACGACAGCGCGATCCGCAGGGCAGCGGCCTGGGTCTGGCGATCACCAGCGAGGTCTGTCGGCGTGCTGGCTTCACGCTGCGCTTCGCACGCGAAGAGCCGCGGGGTCTGCGCGTCACGGTCACCGGTCCCTGCCTGCCGGCGCAGGGCTAGTCAGTCCCGCCCCCGACGTTCTGGAACCACTCCATACTCTCTCAACATCTGCCTTGCAGGATCAAATCGCAGAGCCAGCCGGCTCTGCGAAATGGAAGCAAGGAGACGACCATGAGCCAGAATCAGGAAAATCAGATCTCGGATCAGGAACTCGACAACATCAGCGGTGGCCAGCTCTGCGACGATAACCCACTCTTCGCGACAAACACGGTGGGTGGTGCCGGTGTCAAGGCCCGACGCGGCCCGGGGCATGCCTCGCGCACCAAGGTCCAACATGCAGTGGTTGGCATTGATGGTGGCGAGGAGGGGTTCGGCACCTTTGAGGAGATCGGCTAGAGCGAACGCAGAGAGCGGCTTCTTTAGATGAGTTGCGGAGCCATCCGGCTCTGTGAAATGGAAGCAAGGAGATGACGATGAGCCAGAACCAGGAAAATCAGATCTCGGATCAGGAACTCGACAGCATCAGCGGTGGAGACAGCAGCAACACGCTGTTCAGCCAGACCAGCAGCGCCGGGGCTGGCGTCAAGGCCAACAAGACCCTTGGAGATGCCTCGCGCAACAAGCTCACGCCGACTGATAGTGGCATCGCGGTGACGGATACGACCTTCGAGTCGTATTAAGGGCGGCGCTGCTCAGCGCTCTGGAACGCTGGGAAAGAGCAGCAGGTCGTCGCTGCGCAGCCTGTAGTCGCGGCCATCGCCCTCAATCAGCGTCCCGGTCTCAAAGCGAGCCTGCGCAAGCAGGCTGGCCACGCGGGCGCGGGCCGACAGCGCGCTCTGCGTGGCGCTGTTTAGGCGCGCCTGTACCTGCACCAGATCAAACACGGTACTCAGGCCCGCGCGCAGCTTCTTGCGCTCATCCTCCACAGCCCCTTGATAGGCCTGCACCGCCGCATCGGCGCTGACCAAGGCGCGCTGGGCGCTGCGCAGCGCGGCCACCAGTCCAGCCAGGTTGACGCCGATCTGTCGCTTCAAGTTATCGCGCAGCAGCTGCAGCCGCGCTGCGATCGCTTGTCGCTGCAGCAGCGCGCCGCGGGCCGCTCGGTTCTGCACCGGGAACTGACCGACCAGGCCGGCATAGAAGTTCACCCCCGCGACATTCTGATAGGGCGCGGTGACAAAGGGCTCTGCCCCTTGGCCTTCGGCGAGCCCGGTGTACCCCAGCTCGGCCTGAGCATCCAGGCGCGGCTCCTGGTTGCGGTAGGCCAGGCGCGTCTGCACCTGGGCCGCAGCAAGCTCTACGTCCAGTGCGGCCAGATCGGCGCGCTGCTGCAAGCTGGTCTCGATCAACACGGGAAGCTGCTTGTCGTCAGGTAGCGAGCCCATCGCCAGGGCCTGCAGCTCATCGCGCGGCGGGCCGATGCGGTCGAGCTGAGCAGAGCCGAGTCCCATGACGTG
>DAORCZ010000320.1:0-8346 GCA_035345735.1 Pseudomonadota bacterium
GTCGACAGCAGGGTCAGCCGCTGGTGGCGCAGCACGAAGCGTAGCCCGCGATCGTAAAGCGCAAGCAGGCCATCGAAGCCGCGCTCAAACAGGCGAGCCAGCCGGCCTTCCTCGGCCTGCGCGCGGTGCGGTCGCAGCATGTGCGCGCTCATCGTCGCCGTCAGGGTCAGCGACAGCACCGCCGACACCGCAATCGCGACGCTGAGCGTGACCGCGAACTCGCGAAACAGCCGGCCGATAAGACCGGTCATGAACAGAAGCGGAATCAAGACCGCGATCAGCGACACGGTCAAAGACACGATCGTAAAGCCGATCTGCCGCGCCCCTTTCAGCGCGGCTGGCAGCGGCGCCTCGCCCTCTTCGATGTAGCGCGAGATATTTTCAATCATCACGATGGCGTCATCGACGACAAATCCCGTCGAGATGGTCAGCGCCATGAGCGACAGATTGTTGAGGCTGTAGCCCAGCAGGTACATGACGCCGAAGGTGCCAATCAGCGACAGCGGCACCGCCACGCCGGGGATGATCGTGGCGCGCAGGTTGCGCAGGAAGACATAGATGACGCCGACCACGAGGCCAATCGTCAGCAGCAGCGTGAACTGCACGTCTTCGACGGAAGCGCGCACCGTCTCGGTGCGGTCGCTGAGGATCGACACCTCGACGCCCTGCGGCAGCGAGCCCTGAAGCTGCGGCAAGAGGGCCTTGACCCGCTCGGCGACCTGGATGACGTTGGCGCCGGGCTGGCGCTGGACGTTGAGGATGATCGCGCGCTGCCGATCCGCCCAGCCGGCAAGCTGCGCGTTCTCGACGCCGTCCACCACCTGCGCGACATCAGCCAAGCGAATCGCGGCGCCGTTTTTGTACGCCAGGACCAGCGGCCGGAAGGCCTCGGCGCGGTCTAGCTGATCGTTGGTGGCCAGCGCGTAATCCTGCCGCGGCCCGTCGAGGTTGCCCTTGGGCTGGTTGACGTTGGCCTGCACGATGACGCTGCGGATGTCTTCCAGCGAAAGCCCGGCCCCGGCCAGCGCCGCCGGATCGACCTGCACCCGCACCGCCGGCTTCTGACTGCCGTTGAGCGTCACCAGCCCGACGCCGCTGACCTGCGAGATCTTCTGCGCCAGGATCGAGTCGGCATAGTCGTGCACGCGCGGCAGCGGTAGGTGCGGCCCGCTGACGGCGAGCGTCAGCACCGGCGTGTCGGCGGGGTTGCTCTTGCTGTAGGTCGGCGGCGCCGGCAGCGTGCGCGGCAGCAGGTTCGCCGCCGCGTTGATCGCCGCCTGGACGTCTTGTTCGGCGGCGTCGATGCTGCGATCGAGGTTGAACTGCAGCGTGATCTGCGAGGTGGCAAAGCTCGACACCGACGTCATCTGCGACAGCGCCGGCATCTGCCCGAACTGTCGTTCGAGGGGCGTTGTCACCGCCTGCGACATGGTCTCGGCACTGGCCCCGGGCAGCGTGGTCGAGACGACGATCGTCGGGTAGTCGACCTGCGGCAGCGCCGACACCGCAAGCTCGCGATAGCCAGCCAGCCCGGCCAGCAGCACGCCGATCATCAGCAGCGAAGTCGCGACCGGCCGACGGATAAACGGCTCGGAGATGCTCATGGCGTCTGTCCGCGACCGGCGTTGCCGCGGCCTCCTGCTCGCTCGCTCCCCTCCCCGGCTGCGCCTTCGACCCCGCCTTCGGCCCCGGCCCGAGCGCGACCGCGTCCGCCGCTGCGGCCTCCACCCTCGCCGTTGGCCTTGGGATCAGCACCGGTTTTGGGCTCTCCGCCACCGACGGGGCGAGCCGCGACCTTGGCGCCGGGGCGAAGCTGGCTCTGGCCTTCGACGACGATCTGCTCGCCGGGACGCACGCCGCGGGCCAGCACGGCCTGATCGCCGGTGATCAGCTCGACCTCGACGGGGCGGGGGCTGGCGGTGCCGTCTTCGGCGACGACATAGACAAAGGTGCCCTTGGGTCCGCGCTGCACCGCCACCGCTGGCACCACCAGGGCCTGGCTCTGCGTCGACAGCAGCAGGCGAGCTTTGACGAACTGATTGGGCCACAGCCGCCGCTCAGGATTTTTGAACACCGCCTTTAAGCGCAGCGTCGCCGTGCCCTGGTTGATCTGGTTATCGAGCACGACAAGCTCGCCCACGCCGAGGCGAGTCTGGCCATCACGGCTCCACGCCTCGACCGGCAGACCGGGTGGCTGCGCGGTGGACGGTGCGGGCTTGTCGTTGGCGGGCTTGTCGTTGGCGGGCTTGTCGCCAGGTCCAGGGGCGGTTTTTCCCGTCGCTGCGTCGCCACTCAGCAGCGATGGACCGAGGCGGGTGACGATGCGCGGCAGGTCGTCTTCGGGCAGCGTGAAGATCACGGCGATGGGGTCCATCTGGGTGATGACCACCAAGCCGCTGGCGTCGCTGGCCCGCACGAGGTTGCCCTCATCGACTAGGCGCACGCCGGTCACGCCATCGATCGGTGCGACGATGCGCGAATACTCGACGTTTAAGCGCGCGGCCTCGGCCGCTGCGCGATCGACGCCGACGGCGCCTTCGTACTGGCTGGCCTGCGCCTGCTGATCGTCGACCTGCTGCTGGCTGATCAGCTTCTGCGAAGAAAGCTCGCTGTAGCGCTCCAGGTTCTTGCGCGCGTTGGCCAGAAGCGCGGTGTCGCGAGCCAGCGCGCTCTCGGCCTGATGCAGCGTCGCCAGGAACGGCCGGGCATCGACCTGCGCCAGAAGCTCGCCTTTGGCGACGCGCTGGCCCTCGCGAAACAGGACTCTTTCCAGGCGACCATCGACCTGCGTCCGCACCGTCACGGTCTTGTAGGCGACGACGCTGCCCAGGCCATCTAGGTAGATGGGCAGATCCCGTTTCTCGACCCCTGTGGTTAGTACGGGGATGGGCCGGGCGGCGGCGTTCTCGGCCCCACCTCCCTCGGGCTTGCCCGACTTGCAGGCCAGAAGCAGCCCGAAGAGCGCGGCGGACGTGACCACCAGAAGGGGACGCCCCGACCAGCGACCTCGACTGTGTGGCGGCTGCTTCCCGCTGAGTTCCTGTCCCGCGCTATCCATCAAACGTGCGTGCGATCGCATGGCTCGACCCCGCAGCAATGACCAGGCCACGCCCTGCGGCCACGCCTCTCCGCGGTCGGCAGGGCGCCGCCAAACCGCCCCGCCCTCGACGGGACGCCGTGCGGGAAGGCCCAGCGCGAGCCAGCCGCAGGCCCCTCTAAAAGAGGATCGGATGGCTGCCGGCGCCGGGGCTTGTAGCGAGCCCGGCCTGTCGCGAAAGCCGACACCTGTTGCCATTTCTGACAGCTGAGCCCGGCCAGATTCGGGCCAGGGAGCTCGCCGCGCGCCGCCCAGCCTCGTCGCTGTCGCCGAGCACGAGGGGAAACGCACGGGTCATAGGCAGCGGGAACGAAGCTTGCTATTGCAGCCGGGGAAGGTCGCCATGCGCATCATTCGCTTTCGCTTGCTTACCCTGGTGGTCGTCGGCGTCATCATGTCCGCGCTGTCGCTGTCGGCGCTGTGGCGCGTGCTGTCGCTGACCACCGAAGGGCGCATCGAGCGAGCCCGCGACGGCCTGCACCGCGAGCTAGAGCGCCTGGCCCACGCCCCCCAGGCCGAGGCGCGCGCGGCGCTGGCCACGGCACCGGACAACGCGCTCATCGGCATGCGCGGCGGCTACTGGGATGGCCACTCCGCACTTCCCCAGATTGGGGGTGAAGCAGGTCAGGATAATCCCGTGGCACCTATTTTAGGCCCCGCCGCAGCGACGGGGCTGGGCTTAGCTGGCCTGCCGCTCGACTGGCAGCGGGCGCTGACTCCGCTTTTGATCGAGGCGCGGGCCCGCGGGGTGCCGGTCTCGCGCGAGCAACGGCAGGGCATGGCCTCGCTGCTTGTGGCGGCGCGACCGGCGGCGTTTGATGCCGTGGTGTGGACCGCGATCGCGGTGCCCCCGTCGCACTACCACCGCTTCTGGCTCACCGTCGTCATCCTGCTGGCGCTGGCCACGGCCTTCCTGTTTAGCAGCGCGGTGTGGGCCAGCGTGTCGTTCCTGCGCAGTGCCAGCGCCCTGCATCGCTGCCTGGTGGCCCTCGGTCAGGATCTGTCGACGCCGGTGCCGCGGCTGCGCATTCGCGAGCTATCGGAGGTCGCCGAAGGCATCGCCGAGCTGGCGCAGAGCCTGCGGCACGCGCGCGAGGCGCAGGGTCGCATGGCGCAAGAGCTTGCCCAGGGCGAGCGGCTGGTGGCGCTGGGCCGCGTCGTGGCCGGCGTCGCGCACGAGGTGCGAAACCCGCTGGCCTCGATCAAGCTGCGACTCGATCTGGCGGCGACCTCGGCGGCGCTGCCGGCCCTCGTCGCCGGAGCGATCCAGCACTCCTCCGAAGAGATCGCGCGGCTCGACCGCCTGGTGGCTGATCTTTTGCTGGTCGCGGGACGTCATCTGGGGCCGCGGCAGGACTGCGATGTCGCGCGCCTTGTCCGCACCCGCGTCGAGACGCTTTCGCCCTGGGCGGCGCTGCGTGGCATCCACTTTGTGATCAGCGGCCCAGCGATGTGCACAGCAGCGATCGATCCCGAGTCCGTGGCCCGCGCCATCGATAACCTGCTGCGCAACGCCGTCGATGCCTCGCCCGATGGGCAGGCGGTGACGGTGACGCTGGTGGCGAATGAGACGCAGGTCGAGATCGACGTCGATGATCAGGGCCCAGGTGTGCCGCGCCCGAGCGAGCTGTTCGAGCCCTTCTTCACCACCAAGCCCGACGGCACGGGGTTAGGCCTGCCGATCTCGCGGGCCATCGCCCGCGCCCACGGTGGCGATGTGCTGTACCGCCGCGTCAGCCTGGCCAGCTCGCCGGGCGATGCCAAACCGCCGTGCACGCGCTTCGTGCTGTCGCTGCCGCAGGGCCCGGCCGCCAGCGCAGCGGTCCCGCCGGCCCCCGCCCCCGCCCAGAAGGAGGCGGCATGAGCACCGTCCTTATCGTCGAAGACGAGCGCGGCATCCGCGAGGGTCTGCAGGCCGCGGTGCAGACGCTGGGACATCGCGCCCTGACCGCCCCCGGCATCGCCGCCGCCCGCGCCCTGCTGACGGCCGAAGAGATCGACTGCGTGCTCTTGGACATCCGGCTGCGCGATGGCGATGGCCTGGATCTGTTGCGCGAGCTGCGACAGGGTCCGCGCCGCGATGTGCCGGTGGTCATGGTCACCGCCTATGGCGATAGCGAACGCACGATCTCGGCGATGCGCGACGGCGCGTTTGACTACCTGACCAAGCCGTTTGATGTCCCGGTGCTGCTGTCGACGGTGGCCCGGGCGCTCAAGCAGCGCACCCTGGCGCAGAACCTATCCAGCGAGACGCCCGCCGTACCGCCGCCCATGGAGTCGGGGGGACTTATCGGTACGAGCACCGCGATGCTGGCCATCTGGAAGCTGATCGGCCGCGCTGCCGCGACGCGGGTCCCCGTGCTGATCACCGGCGAGACGGGCACCGGCAAGGAGCTGGTGGCGCGCGCCATCCACGAATACAGCGAGGCCGCAGCGCAGCCGTTTATCGCCGTCAACCTCGCCGCTCTGCCCGGCTCGCTGATCGAAAGCGAGCTCTTCGGGCATGAAAAAGGCGCCTTCACCGGAGCCACCGCGCGGCGGGCCGGACGGCTGGAGCTTGCGGCTGGAGGCACGCTGTTTCTCGACGAGATCGGCGATCTGGATGCAGCGCTGCAGACCAAGCTGCTGCGCGTCCTGGCCGATGGCGGTTTTGAGCGAGTCGGCGGCAGCGAGACCCTGCCGAGCCGGGCCCGCGTGATCACTGCGACGCACAAGCCGGTGCACCCCAGCCAGCCGGGCTGCGCCCTGCGCGAAGATCTGTACTACCGCCTGGCAGTCATCGAGATCGCCGTCCCGCCGCTGCGCGCCCGTCGCAGCGACATCCCACTTTTGGTCGCGCACGCGCTGGAAGGCACGCCGGCCCGCGCCGTTTCAGAAGAGGCGATGGCCTGCCTAGTCAGCCACCGCTGGCCGGGCAATGTCCGCGAGCTTTTGCACGTCATCAAGCGCGCCGCCGTGCTGTGCGGGGGCGAGGTCATCGATGTCCCTGCCCTGCCAGAAGCCGTGCGCCAGGGCGGTCACGCCGCAGGGGCCCCCGGTCCGTCGGCAGCAGCGGCTGGCTGGCCCATCCCCGACGATATGCCGCTGCGCGAAGCGGTGGCGCTATTGGAACGACACCTGCTTCTGCGAGCACTGCAGCGCGCCGGGGGCAATCGTTCGGAAGCGGCGCGACAGCTTGGCATTGGCCGACCCAACCTGTACGCCAAGCTCGAAGAGCACGGCCTGTTTGCCCGTGCCGACGGAGACGAGGGCTAAGCCCATGCGAACGCGAACCTACGCTCCCCCCATTTTCGCCGCTGCACTGTGGCTGTGGCCGACCCTGCGCCCCGTCGCGGCGCAAGAGACCGCGGCGACCCCACCGGTTGTTGTTCCGGTCGCGGCAGCGCCGCTGCACACCGTCAGCCTGACTGAAGCGCTGCGCACCGCGCACGATCACCAGCCGCAGCTTCTTTTGGCGCGGGCGCAGACAGCCGCGGCGCGGGCGCGGGCGGATCAGGCGCGGGCCCCGCTTTTGCCGCAGGTCACGGGCACCGCTTCGTATCAGCGCACGACCGCCAACTTCGTGGCGCGTCCGGGGACGGTGCCGACGCAGTTTACGAGCATGGCGGCCGCGACCTCGCTCGACACCTACAACTTCTTCAACTTCGGCCTGTCGCTGTCGCAGTACATCTGGGACTTCGGCCAGACGACGCGACGCTTCCAAGCCGCGCGGGCCACCGCCGAAGCGCAGCACGAAAGCGAAGGCACGACGCGACTGGCCATCGACACCGCGGTGCAAGCGGCCTACTTCGCGGCGCGGGCCCAGAAGGCGCTCTTGCAGGTCGCACGCGAGACGCTGGCCAATCAAGACCGCCACCTAAGCCAGGTGCAGGCTTTCGTGCGCGTCGGTACGCGGCCCGAGATCGATCTGGCGCAAGCTCGTACCGATCGCGCCAATGCCGCGGTGCAGGTCATCGCGGTCGAAAACGCCTACGCCGTAGCCAAAGCGCAGCTGAACCTGGCAATGGGGTCGGAAGGCAGCGTCGACTTCGACGTGGCCGACGATCTGCTGCCGCCCCTACCCGACGAAGATCAGGGCATCGAAGCGCTGCTGCCCATCGCCCTACAAGCCCGACCCGAATTCCAAGCGCTGCAGAAACAGATCAGCGCGCAGCAGCTGACCGTCAAGGCGGTGCAGGGCGCGTACGGACCGTCGCTGTCCGCCGGTATGAGCCTGACCGAGGCAGGCACCGACATCACCCAGCTGGCGTGGAACTTCAGCGCCTGGATCAACCTCAACTGGCCGCTGTTTCAGGGCCTGCTGACGATGTCGCAGGTGCGCGAGCAGCGCGAAAACTTGGCTGCCCTGCAAGCTCAGCTCGCGACGCTGCGGCAGCAGGTGCGCCTGGATCTAGAGTCGGCACGCCTGCAGGTGCGAGCCAGCAAAGCGACGATCGCCGCGGCCAACGAAGCGCTGCAAAACGCCCGCGAACGCCTGCGCCTCGCCGAAGCCCGCTATCGCACCGGCGTCGGCAGCATCATTGAGCTCGGCGACGCGCAGCTTGCGCTGACCGCCACCTCGGCGCAGGTCGTACAAGCCGACTACGCCCTGGCCAACGCCCGCAGCCTGCTCTTGCGCGCGCTGGGACAGTCGCCGGCGGCGTAGGGGGCGAGCGCATGCGTAGCCCGACGTACGCTGACCTGGCAGATTTTTCGCGGGCTCAGCGACGATAGGGAGGCTCCCGAGGGCGGCGCGGATTGCGATCCTAGGGACGCGACGGTGTGCGAAAATAGTCGCATGCGCGAGTGCCTAGCGCGTCGTCGCGACTGCCCTGGGGAGAGACCGGAGCTCAGAGCATGAGTCTCGATGCTCGGCTTGCGGATCTGATGGCCAGCCCGATCGCGACCTGGGTGCTTGATCCCGACGCAGTCGCCGTGGTGTGGGCCAACGAGCGCGCGCTGCGCCTGTGGAACGCCGAGTCGCGGGAAGAGCTGCGACAGCGCCAGATGACCCCGCTGCCGCCGTCGATCAAAGATCGTCTGGATGCGGCTCGCCAGGAGCTTTCGGCGGGACGCTCCCGGGTCGATGACTTCGTCTTCTATCCCAAAGGCGTGCCCACCCCGGCCTGGCTGCACTTCAGCGCGCTCCACGACGATGACGGACGGCTGCTGTTCCTGCAGCAAGCGGTCGAGCGGACCGGCTTTGACACCGCGCAGCTACGCATGACCGAGGCGTTCAATCACTCGCAGATCAGCATCGCCTGGGTGCA
>DAORCZ010000321.1:0-6582 GCA_035345735.1 Pseudomonadota bacterium
GGCGAGCGCTGGGCGGTGATGGGCGAAAACGGCGCCGGCAAGACGACGCTGCTCAAGATGATCGCGGGCGTGCTCAACCCCGATCGCGGCGAAGTGACGGTCGGCGCATCAGTCACGATGGGGTACTTCGCGCAGCATCAGATGGAACAGCTCGACAGCGAAGGTACCGTTCTGTCCGAGCTGCAGGCGCACGCTCCCACCGCCGGTATCGGCATACTGCGCAACCTGGCGGGCGGCTTTGGCTTTCACGGCGACGACGTCGAAAAGCCCGTGCGCGTGCTGTCGGGTGGCGAGCGCGCCCGCTTGGTGCTGGCCAAGCTGCTCTACGATGCCCCGAACCTGCTCGTGCTCGACGAGCCGACGAACCACCTGGACATCGCCACCAAGCGCGCCCTGGTCCGCGCGCTTTCGCCGTATGAGGGCACGCTGATTTTCGTCTCGCACGATCGCGCCTTCCTGCGCGCCATGGCCAGCCGAGTGCTGGAGCTGTCGTCGGCCGGCCCGCGCATCTATCACGGGACCTATGGCGAATACGTCTCCACGACGGGCCGCGAAGCCCCTGGTCTGAGAGCCCTCTAGCCCCATGCTCTCGACGAGAATCCGGTTTAGCCGGGCCCACACTGTGTTGATATCGACACTGCTGCTGGGCGCGATCGCAGCGCCGGTTCACGCCGCCCCCTGGGGTCCCTGGCAAGGCCGAGCGGCACTTGGCGGCGAGCTATCGACCACCTCGTTCGGCATCTTCGATCTCGGCCTGCGCAAGGGACCGCTCTCGATCGAGCTCCTGACCGATACGCTGGACATCCACTTTTCGCCGTCGCTGCGCAGCGGTCGTGCCTGGGTGGGGCTGCGCGTCGAGACCTTTGCTGCGGGCCTCATGATCTCGCCCTGGACCGACGGTGCACCCGACCCCAGCCGCGCCTGGAACGCCGGCTATGGCGGCATCGATGGCGGTTGGCAGCACTACCTGCCGGCTCACTTCTATGTCGGGCTGCAGGGCAGCGCACGCGCCTATCTGTTCTGGGCCCGCGAGAGCACCACCGTCACCCCGCCGGGCCTGACCCCGGTCTTTTCGGCCGAGGCGGTGATCGGCCACTACACCGAAGAGAGCCATATTCAGCTGCGGGCCGGTGGCGATGCAGAGCTGGATCGGATCGCGCCGCACGTCTACGCCGAAGCCAGCCTCCGCCCTAGCTGGGCCATCGCGCCACGTATCGAACTGCGGGCCGGCTGGGCGATGAATCAAGACGTGATTCTGCGCACCCGACTGGGGGGCCTAAACCCCTATGTCGTGCCGCTGGCGGGCGCAGCCTGGGCCGAGTTCTGGGTCGAAAACTACGTCGCGCTGCGAGGCGGCCCCAGCCTGCGCACTCCCCTGCCCGGCCGCGGCCCGCACAGCCTGGAGCTTGCGCTGGTCAGCGATGTCGTCGGCTTCGATGGGCGCACGGCGGTGGGCTTCGCGGCGCTTGCGAACTGGAAATATCGCCGCCTGTTCCTAAACGCCTCGCTCGGCTGGGCTCCGTGGTTGCCGCGCCAAGGCAATGCGCCGGCCATCGCTGGCTTTCTGCTGTTTGGCGCCGACTGGGGTGCGTTCTTTCGCCTGTAGAGCGGGTACGCAGGTAGCCGACATGCCCCCGCCGTCGGCCGCAAAGCTCCAAGCCCGGCGTCGAGGAATCGGGCAGCGCAGCGACGGCCCAGCGTGAGATACTGGTCACATGCGCGCCGCGCGCAATCTGCGCCGCCTGATCCTACAGACCGCGCTCGTCGGCCTGTCGTCGCTGACTGGCTGCTTTGCTCCGGTGGCCCAGCGCTGCCCTGATTGCACCGAGCTCACCGTGGCGGCGCTGCACCGCATCCCTTCAACGGCGAATCGGCTGTACATCCTGATCCCCGGACTCTTGGGGTACGGCTGGGAGTGGAACCCGGCGCAGATCGTGCTCGCTCGCCATCCCGAGGTCGCCGTCGTCGTGTACTCGTGGCAGCCATGGCGCAGCGTGGCGCGCTCGGGTGAAGAGCTGGGGCGTGTGCTGCGCCGGGTCGACCGCGTGCTGCCCCTGCACGTCCGTGATGTGACGGTGATCGCCCACTCAGCGGCCGGCATGGTCGCGCTGCAAGCGGCTGCCGACCTGGGCCCCCCGCACCGGCTGCTGCGGCGACCACTGCGCATCGTAGCCGTCGGAGCCCCGCTGGCCGGCATGGGCTTCTATCCCGATCCACCCGACCTGCGAAACACACCGTTGCCGATGGTGCTGGGCGGGCGCTTTACGCACTGGCCGACCCCAGCGCCAGGCGTTCGCATCGACGTCTTTCCGACCGGCCCGGACGATCCGGTGATGCGCCCCATCGGGTCTCACAACCCGGCCGATCCCCGCGTCCTGCCGCCCGGCACGCACTTCCGTCCACTGCCCACGGACCTCGGTCACAACAGCGCGCTGGGCTGGCTGTGTCAGCTCCTCTTGGACGAGGAGCCCGGGAGCGCGGTTCCCAGCCCCCCTCTCGCGCTCCCTTTTGGCAGCGCTGTGTCGACGGAGGGCTCCCCCGCTCACGGGCCGGATGTCCGACCGCAGCCGTAGCGCACCGGCGTCTACCCCTCACGACCACACGCCGCCTTTCCTGCCCCCAAGGCCCCCCGAATTGGCAAAGACACGGGGACACACGCATCGTCAAGCGACAGTTTCGCAACGTCGTTGCCTTCGCGGTTTCCGGCAGGAGTGTCAGCGTGTTACATTCTCTCGGGGACGGTGGCCGGTTGGGCGCAGCCTGCCATCCCAGAAGCAGAGCGCGAACGTCGGCGGGGGAATCGATTGCGCGGGCAGGAGCTGCGGCAGCGCTGGGGGCGAAGTCAAGCGCGGCACATCACAGTGCTGATGGCGCTAGCCCTTGCCCTGCCCATGCCCACCCAAGCGGCCGATACCCTCAACCCCACCGTCGCTGAGCTACCAGAGCTGAGTGTTGATGAAGCGGTCCTGCGGGCCCTGCGCGACAATCCTCAGCTTCGCCTGTTCCGGGCAGAGCGCGCCGTTGCCGCCGGCCAGATCGTGTCAGCCACTGCGCTAAGCAACCCCAGCCTGGCCATCGATGCGCTGCACGTGCAGGCGCCCGACAAGCTCGGCGTCGAATTTTCGCTGCGCTGGACCCCGCCCCAGCCCGTCGAATGGATGGCTCGTCGATCGCAAGCGCAGGCCCGCCAGGCCGAAGTAAATCATCAAGTGGCCGAACAAGAGTGGGCGGTGGCGACCGAGGTCCGCATCGTCCACGCCACGATCGTCGAGCTGCGCGAGCAGCGACGGATGATGGACAGCGCGCTGCAGCTGCGCCAGCGCTTGCTGGGAGCGGTACAGAAACGCGTGTCCCGCGGTGCGGCGACGCGCCTGGAGCAGAACCTGGTCGATCTCGCGCTGATGTACGCCCAGCGAGAGCTCGACGAGCTGGACGTGCGCTTGCAGCAGGCGCAGAGCGCGCTGTCGGTACTGCTGGGCGTGGTCTCGCCAAGACCGATTGTGCTCGCCGGCATCCCGCTGCCCGGGCCGGGAACCAGCCCGCTCGACCCCGAGTCGTTGACGCAGAAAGCGCTGACGGCGCGTCCGGTCCTCCAGGCCGCCCACGAACGCATCAAAGGTCGCCAGGCCGCTGTCCGCATCGAGCAGGCGCGACGCTATCCCTGGCTGGGACTGAGGGCCACGTATCGCGAAAACAACCTCTCGAACTATCCGCACGATCTGCAGATGGGGCTGGACCTATCGCTGCCGGTGCTGAACACCAACGCTGGTCCGCTGCAGGTTGCGCAGGCGGAGCTGGCGCGTGAACAAGCGAGCGTGCTGGCCCTGGTGCAAGACATCGCGGTGCGGGTGTACGCCGCCTGCGCCGAGCTGAACCTGCGCCGCAGCATCCTTGTGCGCTTCACCAAAGACGTGCTGCCTGCGCTGCAGGAACATGAGCGACTGCTGGGAGTCGCGGTGCGCGGCGCGGAGATCGATCTCACTGCGCTGCTCAGCGGCGAAGAAGCCGTGCTGAGGCGACGTCGCGATCACAGCGATGCACGGCTTTCGTATCAGCGAGCCCTCTTGACCCTGCAGGCCGCCGTCGGTGTTCCGCTATCGGAGGGCCAGCCGTGAAGGACTTCGAGACGTCGTTTGAACGCTTCGAGTTCAAGTACTGGCTGAGCCGATCCCAGGTGCAGTACCTGCTGCAGCACGCTGAGCCTTTCCTGCGTCCCGACGAACGTGCCCCCGACGGGCAGCGCAACACCTCGCTCTACCTCGACTCGCCACAGCTCGACTTCGCGCGCCAGCACATCGAGCGCGCCCCCGACCGCATGAAGCTGCGCATCCGCGTCTACGGCGAGCCGGCACGCGAGCCCGCCTTCGTCGAGATCAAGCGCAAGGCCAAGGCCGTGACGCTCAAACAGCGCGCGGTGGTGGCGCTGGCCGTGCTGCCTCCCCTCCTGCGCGGTGAGGATCTCAGCGACCTGCCGCTAAAGGCCGATCAGCGCGCGACGCTGGGGCAGTTCCAGTACCTGATGCTTTCGCGTCATGCCACGCCGCAGCTCTTGGTCACCGCCCATCGCCGCGCCTATGCCTCGATCCTCGCCGACGAGGGGCTGCGCGTGACGCTCGATAGCGACATCTGCTATCAGCCAGCCCGCGGCCCTCAGCTGTTTGGCAGCAAGCAAGCGTGGATCAACCTCTGCGGCGTCAGCACCTACAGCGCGCATGCCGACACGCTGCTGGAGATCAAGTTCCGTGGGCGCGCCCCGGGCTGGCTGCGTGAGCTGACTCGCGAGATGGGCCTGCGCCGCACGCGCTTTTCCAAGTACATCGCTGCGGTGCAAAACGAAGCCCTGGGTCCCGACGGAATGGGCCTGCTGCAGCGGATGCCGGCGCCGCTGTGGTTCCGCGACAGCGCGCTCAAGAAAGGAGCGATTTAGGTGGATACGCGCCTTGGCTGGGAGCTGACGCTCGCCGCGCTGCTACTCGCCTTTGCTCTTTCGATGATCGTGTCGTGGGTCTATAGCGCGACCTATCGCGGCCTATCCTATGTGCGCAGCTTCGCCGTCATGCTGGCGGTAGCTGGCGTCGTCTCATCGCTGGTCATGCTGGCGATTGGCGATGAGATCGCACGCGGGCTGGGCCTGGTCGGAGCCATCGCGGTGATCCGCTTCCGCACCTCGCTCAAGGACACGCGCGACCTGATGTTTGCCTTTGCCGCCCTGGCCATCGGCATCGCTTGCGGCACGCTGGCGTTCCCGGTGGCCATCCTCGGCACGGCCGTCTTCTGTGTTGCCGTCACCTATCTGTCGCTCTCGGGGTTTGGCTCGCGGCTGCCGTACAACGCCATCCTGCGCCTGCAAGTGCCAGGCGATGGCGACAGCGGTCAGGCGCTGCAGGACGTCCTCAAAAAGTACGCTCCAGGCTTCTTGCTGATCAACTTGCGCGACCTGGGTGATCGCGCGCAGGAGCACGCCTATCAGCTGCGACTCGGCAGTCAGCACGAGCGGGAACAGATCCTGGTGGCGCTCTCCAGCATCGCCGGGGTCCGTGGCGCGACCCTGCTCATGCAAGACAGCGCGGTGGAGCCCTAGGTGAGCCTGCGTCTCCTCTGGCCCAAGCTCGTCTCGGCGCTGATCATCCTCGGTGCGCTGGCCGGCTTTTGGCTGCTCTCGAACGGCATGAGCTTCGGCCCGGCCGCCATCACTGGCTACGCCGACGAGCGCGTGCACCAGATCGGCCCGCTGTCGGCCGGGCGTTTAAAGACCCTGCGCGTCAGCTTGGGGCAAGCGGTGCGAGCCGGCGATGTCATCGCGGAGCTCGACGCACGCGCGCTGGAGCTAGAGCGCGATCGGCTGACCGCCGCGCTCAAGCAGGTCGAGGCCGAACTGTCCGCCCAAATGGATATCGAGCGCGCCAACCTGCAGCGCGGTCAGCTGCAGGCCGTGCGCATGCATGCCGGCGAAGAGCGCACTCGCGCCGAGCTCCGCGAGCTAGGCAAGCAGGTCAACCGCCTAGAGTCGCTACGCGCCGAGCAGCTGGTGCGTGCGAGCGATCTTGAAGCCGCGCGTCAGCGCCAGCGGGCCCTCGCTGCCGATCTCGCGACGCGCCCAACTGGCACCACCAAGAGCCTGGCCCTGATGGGTCTGCGACCTCGGCCTGCGCCCGAGCAAGAGGCTCGTCTGCAAGACCGCCTAGCACCCTATCGTGCCGCTCTGGCTGTGCAGCAGGCGGCGCTCCGCGTCGTTGAGAACTCGCTGAGTGAGCTGGTCTTGCGGGCGCCGGTCGATGGCCACATCAGCGCCATCCTGCAGCAGCCGGGCGATGTGCTCAGCGCCGGCCTGCCCGTCGTCCTGCTGTCGGCTCCACGCCCCGGCTACGTCGTTGGCTACGTCCCTGAGCGCCAGAGCCGCCGCCTGAGCCTAGGACTGCGCGCCCGCTTGCGTCGCATCGGCCTGCTGTCGGGCTCCCTCGGTGGTCAGGTCGTCGAGCTTGCCCCGGCCCTCGAAGCCGCCCCGCCTCGCATCAGCGCCAAGCTCTCCCTGCCGCTGTACGTGCGCCGCATCACCATCCGCCTGGACGAAGCCACGCCCCT
>DAORCZ010000321.1:6682-8309 GCA_035345735.1 Pseudomonadota bacterium
CGGTGCGCATTTCCGAGGTCATGTATCACCCCGTCGATGAGAATGCCCCGGTCGAAAATCACGAATACGTCGAGCTCTTCAATCGCGGCAGTGCCGACGCCGACCTTTCCAACTGGCGACTGAGCGGCGATATCCAGTACACCTTCGCGCCCGGCACCACGCTGCCCGCGGGCGGCTATCTGGTCATCGCCAAGAACCGCACCGCGCTTCTGACCGTAAGCAGCTATCAGGTCAATCCCAGCATCGTGCTCGGCGACTACGCCGGCGAGCTAAGCAACGGCGGCGGCACCGTCACGCTGCAGAGCGAAAACGGCGTGACCGCCGACTCGCTGACCTACAACGACGGCTTCCCCTGGCCAATCGGCGCGGATGCTCTGGGCGCCGATGACGAGTGGCTGGGGCTCTTGCCCACGCCGATTACCAAAGCGATGTATCAGTACCGCGGTCGCTCGCTTGAGCGCGTGTCGTACGATGTTCCCTCGGACGAGATCTCGAACTGGGTGCCCTCGCCGCTCGACGGTCCCAGCCCCGGCCGAGCCAATAGCCTAAGCGGCGCCCCGCCCACCATCGTCAACGGCAAGCTGACGCGCTGGTCGGGCAGCGATCCGCTCATCCGCTCGACCGACACCGTCAAGCTCAGCTTCACGTTCTCGACCCTTGGCTCGTTTTCAAACCCGCAGCTTGAGTACTTCGTCGATGACATGCAGGTGACGGGCGAGCCGACGACCACCGTGCCGCTCACGCTCGTCGATGGCAGCTATGAAGCGTCCCTGCCGGCGCAGCCCGACAACTCCATCGTGCGCTATCGCGTGCGCGCCGACCTGGGGGCGGGCTCGACCGTGCTGTCGCCGCGACTGTCCGATCCGTTCCAGTGGTGGGCCTACTTCGTCACCCCCGCCCTCAACACCACCGCGCCGGTCTATCAGGTCTTCATCAACAAGGCGCAGTGGAACACGATGTGGGACAACATCTCGGCAGCCGGCGTAACCAGCCCCGGCCCCGACGATCGCCGAGTCGCTCCCGGCGGCAGCGCCATCAATCGCTGCCTGCTGCGCGACACCTGGGATGCCACCGTGCCCGCGACGTTCGTCTACAACGGCGTCGTCTACGACACCTTTGTCCGCTATCAAGGAAGCCGCTGGAATCGCGTCAACGGCATCGGCCTGACTGCAGGCAAGACCACCATCAGTCCACTGCCGGATCGCCCCACCACCCCCACCGTGTTTAGCTGGAAGCTCGACTTTCCCGCCTATGGCCTATTCGAAAATAAGCGAGCGAAGGTCGTCCTCAACAAGCTGAACCAAGCCTGCCCCGGTCTCGACGACGCCCTCGGCGAGCGCATTTACGGCGACCCCTCGATCAACATCCCGGTCCAGCGCCTGCGCTACACCCGCTTCCACGTCAACGGTGGCTACTACCACTACATGATGGACATCGAGCACATCGACAGCGACATGATGAAGCGCTATCTGGCGCCGGGCGAGCTGATGGGGGATCTGTTCAAGTCGGATGGGAATGCCTTCACCTCGACGGTGGAGGGGCCGTACGGCGTGGGCGATGACAAGCCGCTGACCACCAGCACGGCCTGCCCGATGTGGACGCTGGATCAGCGCTACGAGTACACGTA
>DAORCZ010000322.1:0-8281 GCA_035345735.1 Pseudomonadota bacterium
TGTCGCGTGAAGTGATGGCCCGCGCGCTGAAGCAGGCCCGCGAGGGGCGCCTGTACATCCTCGACAAGATGGCGCAGTGCATCGCCGCGCCGAATAAGGAGCTGTCGAAGTACGCGCCGCGCATCTACACCCTGCAGGTCAAGCCCGACCGCATCCGCGACATCATCGGCCCCGGCGGCAAGATGATCCGCGCCATCGTCGAGCAGACCGGCGTGGCCATCGACGTCGAGGACGACGGCACGGTCAACATCGCTTCGCCCGACGGACCGTCGGCGCAGAAGGCGATCGACATCGTCAAGGGTCTGACCGCCGAGCCGGAAGTCGGCGCGTTCTACATGGGCACCGTGCGCCGCATCGTCGAGTTCGGCGCCTTCGTCGAGATCCTGCCGGGCACCGACGGACTGGTGCACGTAAGCGAGCTGGATAGCGGCCATGTGCGCAACGTCAGCGACGTCGTCAAGGAAGGCGAAGAGCTGCTGGTGAAGGTCATCGGCATCGACCGTATGGGCAAGATCCGTCTGTCCCGAAAAGAAGCACTCGGACAAAAGCCGGACGTGATCCATAATCTTCGCTAGTTTGTCGAACACCGCGCCTAAAGCCCCCTTGGGTCCCCCAGCCCCCGTCCCGGCCTCTCCGGGACCGGCGGGTCTCTCTCCTCCCTCTGCAGAACACCTGGCGCCGCCCGCCGCCGCACCGAGCCGGTCGGTGGTCGTGCAGGTGCGTCGGCTGCGACCGGCAGCGACGGTGCCGGCCTATCAGACGGCGCAGTCGGCGGGCCTGGATCTGACGGCCGCGCCCGAGGGGGGGGAGGCGCTGGTGTTGGCTCCGCTGGCTCGCGCGCTGGTACCGACGGGACTCTCAGTGGCCATTCCCAGCGGCTACGAGGGTCAGGTCCGGCCGCGCTCGGGCTGGGCGCTCAAGCACGGCATTACGGTCCTTAACAGCCCAGGTACCATCGACGCGGACTACCGCGGCGAGGTGCAGGTGTTGTTGATCAACCTGGGGCAAGAGGCCGTCACGATTCAGGCGGGCGATCGCATCGCTCAGCTCGTGATCGCCAAGGTCGAGCAGGCCACCCTGCGCGAGGTCGAGGTCCTAGACGCGACGGAGCGCGGCAGCGGTGGCTTTGGGCACACCGGCAGGGGGAGTAGCGCGGGGGGCTAAGATGCCGGGGGCTCCAACGTTCCGGCGCGGCGATGTCATCGCCAAGCGCTATCAGGTGGTCACCAAGAGTGGCGAGACGTCGCTCTGGGTCGGTTACCACGGCTTTGACCGCAACAACTTGCCCTCCGGCGAGCAGCGCGGCATTCCCGAGCCGGACGTCCTCATCAAAGTCGTGCGCCCCGATCTGCTCACCGAGCAAGCGGCGCGCAGCCACGTCGCCCGCGAGCTGCAGCGAGTCAAGGGTCTGCAGCACCCGGGCATGCCGCGCCTCAACGACCTGCAGCCGCTCGAAGACCTCGGCACCGTCGTGCTGATCGAGCCGATGCAAGCCGGCTTGAGCCAGGGCGTGCTCCTGCGGCGCATGGTCACGTTTCGTCAGAACGAGCGCTTCACGCTCGCCGAGGTGCGGCAGATCAGCGCGCAGATCGCCTCGGCGCTGAGCTACGTCCATGGCCAGATGATGTGCCATGGCGACCTGCGGCTAGAGTCGGTCATCCTGCGTCCCGACGGGGCCAAGCTGTGCGACATCGGGCTCGGAGCAGCGCTGCCGCGCGGGCCATACCTCGATGCCGTCAAGCGAGCCGGCGAGAGCGAGCTTCTGGCGCCGGAAGTGCGGGCCGGCAAGCAGCCCGATCCGCGCTCCGATGTTTTCGGCCTGGCGTCGATTTACAAGCACCTGATCTCGTTGGGTCAGCAGGCCTCCTGGGAGGCTTTCCTGAGCGAGAAGCCGGCCATGGGCCTGGTGCTGATGCGGGGCATGGCCGACGACCCGGCGCAGCGCTATTCGTCGATCGAGGCGCTAATTGCCGACGTCGAAGCGGTGGCCCTGACCGGCGCGCCGATTCGCAAGCGCTTGGCGCAGACGCCGCTGGCCATGGCCGTCGCGGCTGGCCGCCTGCCCGCCGAAGAGCTGAACCGACCCGTCGAAGAGATCGTCGATGGGCAAAGACAGCGTCGGGCCAGCGGGGCCTTCGATGTCGTCAATGCGGTGCTGGCGCCGATGTCGGGTGGACCGGCGGCCAAGATGTCGATCGGTACGATTCCGCCCAACCTCGCCAGTCAGGCCTCGACCCGTAGCGGGCGCCTGGTGGCGGCGGAGTCCGGTGAGTTCAAGGCCGCATCGTCCTCATCGTCGTCAGGAAAGAGCGGGCCCTTTGCCGCCTCGTCGGGATCGTCATCGAACGCCTCGACGGGTAGCTCGCGCAGCGATGCCATGGCCTCGTCGCTGTCGGTGAACAACCGCATCACCATGCCAGGCCGCGTTCGCTTCCAGGTCACGGGCGAGGGCGCTGAGGCCAAACCGCCAGAGGGCACCGAGGGCAAAGAGGCTGCTCCGGTGCCGGCTAGCTCGACGGGATCGGGGGGCTCGCGGGCGGCGGGTGGCGAAGACGCTAGCCCCAAGGCCGTCATGCCGGCCGATCCCACGGTGCCCATCCGCGGCGGTAACAAAGCGGCGGCGGCGGAGCCGAGTCGCACCAGCGCTGGCGGGGCCGAGACCACCGCACGAGAGAAGCCAGCAGCCGTCGCCGATGAAAAGGCGAGCCCGACCCGCAGCCCGGCCGCCCCGGAAGAGAGCCCAGCGGCTGCCGCGGCGCCGGCGGCCCGCAGTCCCGCCGCCCCCCCGCGCGAGGACGGCAGCTCACAGAAGACACCGCGCGCTGGTCGCAGTGAATCATCGGGCCCCCGCGGCAGCGATAGCTCGCGACCCCCGCGCATCTCGCGCTCCTCACCGGCGCCCTCCGAGGTCTCGGCCCGTCCCGATCGCGCAAGTGGCAGCCAGGCCTCGGTGCCGCCGCTGCCGGCCGGCATGGTGGTGACCAGTCGCGGGGCCCTCATTGGCTCGCTGGTCATGGCGGCGGTGGTCGGTGCTTTGGTGGCCGTGCTGGTCACGCTACTGCTGCGGCCGGTGGCGGCTCCGCCTCCGCCCTATCCTGTCGTGCCGATTCCTCTCCCGGCCTCGGTGCCGAGTGCTCCGCCCCAGCCGTCGCTGCCCGAGCAGCCCGCGCCGCAGCTTCCCCGCATTCAGCCGATGCAGCCCTCGTCAGATGTCGAGCCCGCTCCCGCTCCGCTGGCCAAACCCGACGGCTAGCCAATCGCGGAGGGCTGTGCCTGTACCCGCGAACCTCCTCTGACCTCGGCCCTGTCGGCTGCGGTCCTTGACCCAAGAACCCCGCGGCATCCACCCGTGGCATCCAAAAGAGTTGAAATGCACGCTGCCCAGACTCGTGCTCTTCCGACAATTGGCCTCCTGGCCCTGCTCTCGTCCGTCGCCTTGGCGACCCCGGCGAGCGGGCCGGTGGGACCTGCGGCCAGTCCCGCCCCTTCGACCTATGACCTGGAGGTGCGCCGCCTGCGCGCCCGCTTCGTCGAGGAGGCCGGCAAGCCGGGTTCTCCGTCGGCGGTGGTGCCGCTCCTGCGACTGCCGGGGCTGTGGGAATGGGTCGAGGATCGAGCCGCGCTGATTGAAACGCTGCGCGAGGCGGCTCGACCGCGTCCGACGGTGCTACCGACGGTGCAAGCCCAGGCCAAGGCCATGCTGCGCGATCTCCTGGCCGCTCAGGGCGATCGCCAAGGCGCGGCGGCGCTGAACCGCGAGCTGGGCATGGTCTCGACCTTCGCCATCCTGGGTTCCTTCGACAACGACGGTCGCCGGGGGCACGCTGCCACCTACCCGCCCGAGCAGGAGGAGCGCGCCGCCACCGCCGAGAAGACCTACGAAGGTCGCCACGCTCGCCTGCCGCTGAGCTATCGCACCGTGCCGCCCGAAGCGCTGGCCCGTGATGGCTCGCTGCACATCGAGAGCTGGGTCAGCCCCGACACCCAAGGCACCGTCTATGCCGTCTGCTACGTCAAGAGCCCGACGGCGCAGCGCGTGGCCGTGCGGCTGGGTGGCAGCGGCGCGGTCAAGGTCTGGGTCAACCGCGGCGCGCCGATTATCAACAGCGAGGCCTACCACCCGCTGTCCCCCGAGCAGCATGTCGCGGGCGCTGAGCTTCTTGCCGGCTGGAATCGTCTCCTCGTCAAGCTGTCGGCCGTCGAGCGTCCGTTTGCGCTGACGCTGCGCCTGTCGGCCCCCGATGGCTCGTCGCTGCCCGGTCCGCCGCTTCTCACCAGTGCTACGCCGCCGAGTCCCGACTGGCCGCTGCCCAAGGCCGTGCCCTACGCCGGTCCGCCCCCGGCTCAGCTCGAGCGGGCCCTGCGCGAGCGGCTGGCTCGTGTGCCGGCCAAGGATGCCGCGGCGCGAGCCCAGGCCCTGTTCGAGCTGGGCAGCTATCTGCACTTCTTGCAGCCCGGCGACGTCGAAAAACACGAAGATGCGACGCTGCTCGGCGAGTCGATGGCGCTGCGTCCTACTCGCCAGACGGCCTACCTTTTGGCGGCGGCCAGCACCGATCACAACGACAAGCGGCGCGCCCTGGAAGAGGGCCTGGCTCTTCCCGCCGGGCCGAAGGATCGCGACGCCGATCTCGCCCCGGCGCTCTTGCGCTATGAGCTCGGGCACATCTACGAAGAAGGGCAGCGTCAGCTGCAGGCCGAGGCGGCGTTCCGCGAGGCCCTATCGAGCACGCCTCCGCTGTCGGGTGCGGCACTGAGCCTGGCCCATATCCAAGCCGGGCGGGGCCTGCTGGGTCTGGCTGAACAGCTGGTGCAGGGCGAGGTCGCACGTCAGGCCGCCTCGCCGTCGCTGCGCGTCCTGCGCAGTCAGGCCGAGTTCTTGGAGCGTGGCGGGCACTATCCCGAGGCCGAGACGGTGTACGCCCGCCTGCTCTCGCTCTGTCCCGACGACACCGAGTCGCTGCGGGCCCTGCTTTCACGCGCGCGAGCCCGCGGCGAGACCGACCGTGCGCTGGAGCTGATCGCGCGACTCGCCGCCGCCCGACCAGAGCTCCTGACTCCGCTGCGCGAGCGCGTCGAGGTGCTGGAAGGCGCGTCGCGCATCGAACCAGCGCTGTCCGTTGTCAACGCCGCCATGCCGCAGCTAGCCGGCGATCCCGACTGGCACGAGCGCCGTGGCCGCCTGCTCTTGCGGCTGGGGCGGACCGATCTCGCGGTGCAGGCCTATCGCCGCTCGCTGGAGCTCAAGCCGCAGAACCCGACGCTGCGCAAGTATCTGTCGGTGCTCGATCCGCAGGCCCGCTCGGGCGAGGATCTGGCGCGCGCCTACCGCAAAGACGTCGCCGGCGTGCTTTCGCGATCGCGACCACCGGTGCAGAAGGGCGACGCGGCGCGGGTGCTTCTGGATCAGCAGGTCACGCGCGTCCACGAAAACGGCCTGTCGGAAGTCTATGCCCAGCGCTTGGTCGAGATCCTCGACGAGCGCGGCGCGCAAGAGTACGGCGAGCACGACATCCGCTTCACCCCCGAGACGCAGTCCGTCGAGGTCAAAGCCGCCAAGGTCTATCGCGCCTCGGGCGAGGTCATGGAGGCCGCGGCCATCGACGAAGCCAACGTGTCCGAGCCCTGGTATGGCCTGTACTACGACGTCCACGCCCAGAGCATCCGCTTCACCGGTCTGCGCCCCGGCGATGTCGTCTACGTCGAGTACATCCTCGCCGACGTGGGTCGTCGCAACCTGCTTTCGGAATACTTCGGTGACGTGCACTTCTTCCAGGAAGAGATCCCGCGCCTCGACAGCCGCTACACCCTGGTGCTGCCCGAGGAGCTTCTGACCAAGAAGCCACTCTACTTCAACCAGCCGGGCACGCCGCAGATCGCCATCGCGCGCAGCGAGAGTCGTGCCGGGCCCGATCACATCATCGAGTTTCGCGCCGAGAACGTCCCGCGCCTCGACGCCGAGGCCGGCATGCCGGGCTTTGCCGAGATCGCGCCTTATGTCCACGTCTCGACCTATCGCACCTGGGAAGACGTCGCCGTCTGGTATCAGGGCCTGGTCGCCGAGCAGCTACAGCCCAGCCCCGAGATCATCCGCGCCGCCCGCGAAGCCGTCGCTAAGATCCCGGCCAGCGACGAGCGAGCCCGCCTGCGCGCCATCTACAACCTGGTCGTCAAGAAGACTCGCTACGTCGGGCTTGAGTTCGGCATCCATGGCTACAAGCCGTACAAGGTCGCGCAGATCTTTCAGCGCAAGTTCGGCGACTGCAAAGACAAGGCCTCGCTGCTCAAGGTCATGCTCAAAGAAGTCGGTATCGACAGCACGCTGGTCCTCGCCCGCACCCGTCGCGGCGGCAGCATCGCTGCGGAGCCGGCCTCGCTGTCGGTGTTCGATCACGCCATCGTCTACGTGCCCAAGTTCGATCTGTATCTCGACGGCACGGCCGAGTTCTCGGGCTCGATCGAGCTGCCGACGCAGGACCAGGACATCATGGTGCTCTTGGTGTCGGATCCGCGGCCGCCGTGGAATGGCAAGGGACACCTGGCCCGCACGCCGGTCCTGCCCGCCCCGCACAGCACGGTGGCGCGGCGCATCGATGTGCGGCTTTCGCCCGATGGCTCGGCCCGCGTTCACGACGACATCCGGGTCAGCGGCCAGCCCGCCGAGCGCTGGCGCGAGCACTATCAGTCAGCCGGCGAGCAGCGCGAGCGCTTCGAGAAGGCCTGGAACGAGTCCTATCCCGGCGCCAAGGCGGTGCGCGTCGAATTCCCCGGCCTGGGCGATCTAGAACAGGCGGTGGTGGCCCGCGGCGATCTCGAGATCCCCGCCTGGGGCCGACCGCAGGGCGGGTCGTCTGGCGGATCGTCTGGCGGGTCGTCTGTCGCATCGGGCGACGGGGACAAGAGCGGGACCGGAGCCGTCGGCGACCTGGTGCTGCGGCCGCTGGGACGCGACGCGGACCTGTTACGTAATTATGCGAGGCTATCGACTCGCCGCTACGATCTGATCCTAGGGTTCCCCTGGGTCAATCAAGAGCAGGTGACGCTGACCCTGCCGCCCGGGCTGTCGGTGCGGCGCCTGCCCGAGGCGCGCAAGCTGAGCACGCCGTTCGGCCAGTTTGAGCTGTCGGTGCAGCAGACCGGCAGCACGCTGGTCGTAAAGGCTCTGTTGCGCGTCGATCGGCACCGCGTAAGCCGCGAAGAATATCCGGCCTTTCGTCGCTTCTGCACCGAGGTCGACACCGCCGTCACGCAGGAGCTGGTCGTCGGTCACGGCGCCGGCAAGAGCCCTGCTCAAGCCGCCCCGCCTGGCCCGGCAGCCCCGGCCGCTGGGGCAGGGAGGACGCCATGAACTCGCTGCGGTTTTTCCGTCGGTCCCCCGCCGCGCGCTGGGCGGTGCCGGTGTTCTTCCTGTTGGGCTTTGCGGCCTGCACTCCGACGACTCCTGCCCGCGTAAGTGATGCGCCGATGGCCTCGGATGCGCTGTCGACCGAGGGCTCGCAGCTAGAGCGTCGCCTACGCGAAGCCGGCGGCGGCGATGCGACGACGCAGCGCGACTATGGCTGGTCGCTGCTGGTGCAAGGCGAGCTGACACGCGGCGGCGAGCTTCTGAGTCAGGTCGAGACCAAGAATCCTCGCGATCTGCGCACCCTGCTGGGCCTGGGCCTGATCGCGCAGGAGCGCGGCGAGCATCGTCGAGCGCAAGACCTGTGGCTGCGCCTGCTCTCCGCCTATGTCGAGCGCGCCAAGGCCCCGAGCACGCCCACCGCCGATCCCACCGTGCCCGGCGAGCCCTGGGCGGCGGCGATGGCCGAGCTAGCCACGCATCGCCTGCTGGTCCTGGGGGCAGATGGCGGTGGCGCGGGCGCGGAAGCTGCCCTGCGTCAGCGCGTCGCGACGCTGTGGACCGAGCGGCGCAAGCTGCCGCTGGAAGCGCAGCAGCTCTTGGCCGCGCTTCTGGGCCAGCTCCTGCGCTTGTCGGGGGCCGAGGCCGAGGCTCGCCGCATCGATGTCGAGCGCGGCTGCCCGGCGGTACTGCACATAAGTCCGCTCACCGGCCACCTGCCGGCCCTCGATCTGTTGACGCCGTCACCCGCCGACGATCCAGCCCGCGATCCCGGGCGCAAGAGCTACGAGCGCAAGAGCGGCTATGGCTGCAGCGTGACGCTAGACGGTGCGCCAGGGCGACCCGGGGTGATGTCGATCGTCACCTGGGCCGAGCTGCGCGGACCCGGCCCACACCCGGTGAGCATCGAGTCGGGCGGGGCCCCCTTTGCGCTGTATG
>DAORCZ010000323.1:0-8273 GCA_035345735.1 Pseudomonadota bacterium
CCCGTAGCAGAGGCAAAGCCCCCAGATGTTCAGCGCTGCGGGCAGCGCGTCGCCCCGCACGACAGCGAGCGAGAGCTGGTTGGCCGCAAAGGCCAAAGACAGCGCTCCAAACAGGATGGCGCGACGGGGCGGAAGGGCGCAGCGACGCAGCAGGGCATAAGTGCCAAGCCACAGGGCGAGCTGCGCCCCTAAAGTCAGAACATAGCCGCTCACCACCAGCGAGAGCCCGGCGCGCAGGAGCGCCGCGTGCAGAAGGACGTGCAGGGGAAAGTAGCGCGTGCCGCCGTATCCCATCTCGCTAAGCAGCGGTCGGTAGAAGACGCCCTCGTGGGCCAGGTCGTAGGCCAGGCCGGCCCAGCCGCCCGAGGGGTGGATGCGCGCCAGCGCGCCGTATCCCGGTAGCTCGATGGCCAGGCGCAGGAGCGTGAACAGCACGGTCCCGACGGCGACGAGCAAGAGCCCCCAGTCAAGCGCTCGCCCCGGCGGCGACCCGGCCGAGCGCATGTCCGGCGGCGAGAGGATTCCTTGGTTCACGATCCAGCTCCGGTGCGTTATTCGAAGTACAAAGGGGGAGCGAGCCCCAGGCGCCGCAGCGCGACATAGACGCTGAGCGCGCACTTCATAAACAAATAGCTGCAGTAATGGTAGTGCTTGCGGTAAAGGTACAGTGTTGATTGATAAAACACCATCAACCGGGCTTGCGAGCGCAACCGCACCTTCTGATTTGTGCAAACGACCTGCGCAGTATGCACGATTGCTGTCGCGTAGCCTTTTGCCTTGGCACGCATAGCAAGGTCCGGCCCCTCATGGAACATGAAGATATTTGTGTCGAATCCGTCGATTGCCGTCATCACCTCATGGCGCACCATGAAGCAGGCTTCAGCGACCCAATCGACCTCCATGGTCTTATCCACGGGCAGGCGGAAACTTAGATATCTCAGCCAGACAAGGGCGCTGCTGTGGATACTGGGGAATGGGCCGTAGTTCCATAGGACCACCCGGCCATCGGTATCGACCATGCGGCAACCGGCCAGCCAAACCTGCGGATGATGATCCAAGAACTGCCGCAGCGCGGCGATCGCACCGGGGAGCACAATGGCATCACAGTCGACAAAGAGGATATATTTTCCCCGAGCCCGCCGGAACCCGGTTTGGCGTGCCGTCACCGGACCCAGGTTCTGCGCCTGCTGCAGCAGCATGACTTGGGGAAAGCGCTCCTGCACCAACTCGACGCTACCGTCGGTCGACGCGTCGTCTACAACCATGATCTCCTGGAGCCCGGCCTCCTGCGTCAGCGCAGTCAGGCAGCGCTCTAGATGCTCTTTCCCGTTATAGTTGATCACAACGGCTGAAATGTTGTTATCCTCAGTATCCAAATGTCTTCCTCGACATTAATGGGTTGCCAATATAGAATATCTATTCACGTCGCGCGCCCGATGCATTTCCCATTCGTTAAAGCACTTGCCGCATAAGTGCGAAACCTTCGGCCAGCGCCACGCCAGCGCTCATACCGCGATAGTTCGCGAGTGCACATAGTCCCTGGTGCGAACGCGGAAAGGGAAAAGGCCGTGCCTCGCTGGCGTAGCAGTCCCACGCTCGCAGCTTTTGCTGCCAGTATTCGCCGATATCGACGAAGATATTTGGCTTGAACGACGTCTCGAATGTCCAGCCGCCACTGCATACAATTTCAAATGCATAGATTTCGCGTGGCACCCAGGGCTGCGTCGGTCGGCAAGCGCTCTCCACCGCGTGGTAGGTGATTCGATGATCGACATTCACTTCCGCCGGATTGTGAGTAAAAAGCACAGTCGGGCGAAAGCGCTGCAGGTGCGATTCGATCTCTTTCACCATCGAGATCAGCGGCACGGTATCGAACTGGCAGGAATAGCGACTGCCGAAGCAGATGTCGGGAATTCCCAGGACCGCCAGCGCTCGCGCGGCTTCCTGCTCGCGCTGCGCCCGCTGCTCGCGGTACTCGCGAGAGTCATACTGGCCGACGGGAAACCGAGCCGACACCCCTTCGCCCAGGAACAGCACGGCCACCCGGCAGCCCAGCGCCACGGCCTTCGCCAAGGTGCCGCCGCAGCCCAGGATCTCGTCATCGGGATGCGCGGCTACGACCAAAATCCGCGTCTCGCTGGTGAAGTGCATGGCTCAGTCCCCCTGAGGTAACGACAAGGCCTGGGTTTCATGAGTGCAGGGCAATGGCGGTTTTTTGCCTATCAAGACCGATATTTGTTTGTCGAGTACCAGCGGCAGGTGTTTCCCCGCTTGTTCAAGAGTGCGCTGTCGCAAGTGCTGGATGGTCTCGGGGCTTAGAGCGCCTATCAAATCCTGTTGCGGACCCCGGCTTCTGCGTCGGTCGTCGGTCACGGCCGGGAGGCCGTTCACTCCTCCCTCCTTGCTGTCGGGGTTCCTCTCGATGGTTTTGATAGGCGCTCTTAGCGCCTGGACAGATTCACGCCAAAGTAAAGTGGACCAATAATATTGGGCGTAGCTCTCGGCTGTGGGAAATGTCATGTCGTGGTTTATTTCGGAATAGGTCGTGTTTTCTTCCCCCAGAAGCCGCGCCACACAGGGTTTGAAACAGCGCTGGATTCGTGCCAATCGCTGCAGGTAGCTAGACGAGGCCTCCTGCCCGGTAACGAGGGTATTGAACGACAGTAAACCGCGGGCATTTGCCGGCCCAGGACCGACGATTACGATCTGTCCGCCGGGGGCAAGCCAGCGGATTAGCTCGTGCATCAGGCGTTCTGCGTCATTGACATAATAAATTGAATACAAAGCAAATATCCAATCGAAAGGATATTCGTATCCCGTATATTCTCGTTCAAAGTCGTGATGAATGTAGCGTAGGCGTGTTGGGGGGATATCGCCATGCTCGGCACGAGCCGCAGCCAGCAATTTAGCGTCCTTATCGAGCCCCCAGACCACGCCCTGTGCTCCAGCGCGCTGGCAGAAGAAGGCTGTGAAGTTTCCATTGCCGCAGCCCAGATCCAAAATGCGGGCGCCGGGCTGGATGTCCAAGTTCTGGGCAAGCCAGCGATGCAAACTAAAGTCACTGTATTTTGCGTGGCTATCTATTCGTGAATTCAAAGAATTTGGATCTTCCTGATAGGAATACACAGTCATTCCTCGCTCCCCGCGGGGGAAAAAGATAGAAAACCACTGGCGGTGCCGATCCCTAAGAAGTTGAACTGCCCGCCTCGGACTATCCAGTCCATGCGAGAGCAATCCGGGTGCCATTGCTCTTGCGGCCTGGGTCAAGTGATTCAAATGAAGCATTGTTCAGGAAAGCGGACTGCTTTTCCCGGCAGGTCGCTCCCTTTACCCGCCCGGGGTTTGCGCAATATCTGCTAGGCACGTGCGCGCCAAGAAAAATTATGCGCACTCGCCGATGCAGCCGGGCGCCACCCCGCAAGCGGCGACCGGGCTCGGGCGTACGGCCCGAAGAGAGGGGCCGGCATACCCTGGTTGCATGCCTACTTGCGGCAGGGTTGGCGCTGGCCCAGCGGCGAATCCATGTCCACGGGCAGACAAAGGAACCGGCGCAGGGGCAGAACAGCCGGCTGTGCGCTGCCGAGGCAGGAGCGTCCGCCAGGGCACGTTCCTTGCTGTTCTGTCACGGGGGCGAGGGCGGGCGTACGCGCGCGAGCCGTGCACGCCAGGAAGTATGCCAATATGCACACATTGAAAAAAAGCTTTGTGGAATGGTCTCTACGTGCCGCTGCGCTTGGTTTGCGATTGGCTCATAATGTCCAGGTATACGGGCGAGAGAATATTCCACCAGCGCCGGCCATTTTTTGTTCTAATCATTTTTCATCGGTAGATCCGATGATCGCATTGATGCTCATGCCAAGTCCTACGCATATGATCATAAGCGCCGCGATGGAATGGCCTATTTGGCGGAATTTTTTGCTGTTTTGCGAGCATATTGACGCGACCGCAGCCGCTCGCGGCAACGTGGTCTCGCAAGCTGTCGAATACCTGCGCCGCGGCGAAAATATCTACATTTTCCCGGAGGGGGCCATGAACGATCAGCGCGGCTTGCTGGAGTTTCGTTCGGGACTGGCGCGCATCTGCTTGCAGCATGCCTGTCCGGTCGTGCCGATTGGCTTGGCCGCCCCAGCCAGCGCCCTCATCGAGTTCTCCACGGGGGGCGGGGGCGACGAGACGATCCATCGGGTGCTCAAGGTTGGCGGGCCCTATGTCGTTCAGATTGGCGCGGCGCTGCGCATTCCTGCCGCGGGGGTTGGCGCCACCGCAGGTGAGCGGGCGGCCGAGATCACCCAGACCCTACGCCGCCGGATTCAAGAACTGACCGATGAAGCCAGAAGTCACCTATAGGCCGCTGCGGCGCGACAAATTGGGATGATCGACCCCACTCTGCTCAGCCTGGGCGCCGCGCTTTGCTTGGGCCTGTCCTCGGCGCTGCAGAAGCACGGGGCGACGGCCGCGCTCGGGCTGGCCCCGGTGCCGCCGCGCTGGCGCACAACCTGGGCGCGGCTCCGGTCCTTGCTCTGCGATTGGCGTTGGCTGCTCGGCGGAGCGCTCGGTAGCGGGGGGACGCTGCTCTACCTCCGCGCCCTCGGCCTGGGTGAGCTCGCGCGAGTACAGCCACTTATGAGCCTGACCCTGGTGGTGGCGGCGGTCGCCGGGGTGATGTGGCTGGGGGAGCGCCTGGCGCCTCTTGAGTGGCTCGGCCTGGGGCTGGTGATCGTGGGGGCCGTCCTGGTCGGCAGCGCAGCGGAGCGGTTGCCTGCGGTCGCCAGCGCGCGGGCCGGGGTCCCGGTTTTTCCAGGCCTGGTCTTCGTCGCGTTGCTCACCGCCTTGTTCAGATATCACGCGGCGAGGGCACTCCCCGAGCTGCTTTTCTCGACGGTGGCTGGCCTGTGTTTTGGGGCCGGTACGGTCCTCATCAAGCTGACGGTGCATGCCACGCTCGGCCGGGCTGGCGCGGCTGCGGGGACGCTCGACCGCTTGCTCTGGTTGCTCCTGGCGAGTCCACTTTTCTGGGTCACGCTGGCCAGCCAGCTGGTGGCTCTGCTGGTGTTCCAGTTCGCGCTGGCCCGGGGCCGCGTGGCGGTGGTCAATACGCTGAGCACCCTTTCGGGCACCGCCCTGCCCGTCCTGGCCGGCGCTGGCCTGTTCCATGAAGCGGTCACCCCGCAGGGGCAGATCGGCCTTTCGATTCTGTTCTTGGGGAGCGTTCCGCTGCTGCTGCACCAAGCCCGCTTGTCACGCAGAACACCGAGGGAAGACGCTTCGCTGCCCAACGGACCCAGCGATGGGTCGCCGCAGACCGTCAAGGGCGCTGGCCCCGACGGGAAAGGTCGCCATTCCCCATGACGCATCTCATCTTCTTGGCTTCCCGCACGTTGGCCTACCGTTGGGGGTCGCTCCTGCTCCTGCTGCTCACGATCTCCGGGGCCTTGGGCCTGCAGGTTTCGAACTCGGCCAACTTGGAGGGGTACTCGCAGGAGCTACTCACCAAAGGGGTCCTGCCGGCCACTGGGCATATCCGCATCTCGGCCCATGCGCCGGGCCCGGGGCGGGGCAGAGCTCAGCTACTGGCGCGGCTGGGCAGCACCGGCGCAATCGCGGCGGCGACGCCGCAGTACATCCAGCCCACGGTCCTGTTTTATCGCGGTACGCGGCTACCGACGCAGGCCATCGGAATCCTACCCTCCGCCGAGGAACAGGCCCAGCGACTCTGTCATCGCCTGTCCCGCGGGCACTGCATTACACAGGCCGGTGCCCGTCAGCTTGTGCTCGGTCATGCGTTGGCGGCCGACCTCAACGTCAACCCGGGGGATGAGCTCACCGTGCTCTTGCCTTTCGAAGACCTGGACGGTCTGCGCTTCATCAAAGATCGCTTTCGGGTGGCCGGTGTCCTCGCCCCGTTTGGCGGCTTTGTTTATCTAGAATGGGCGGTTTTTCTGCATATCGACGAGCTTGCCGCACTGCAGGAAGAGCAGGACGTATTTACAAACATCAATATCTATCTTAAGTCCGAAGCACGACAGTCAGAAGCCTTGCCGCAAATACAAGCCCTGGTCAGCAGTGACTTGCGAGTACAGCCCTGGTCCCAGGCGACCGAGGGCTTATCGGCCCTGCTGCAGAGCAGTCGGCGCGTCAATAGCATTTCTCAAATCATGGTCATCTTTGCAATATTATTACCGACGCTTGCTCTGCTGTGGATTAATGTTATGCGCGAGCAACATCAAATTGCCGCATTGGAAGCCATCGGTTTTACGCGTCTGTCGATCTTCGTCGTGTACCTCTTGCGGGCGGGCCTAATCGGTCTCCTTGGTTCCGTGCTCGGCATGCTCCTGGGTTTGTTGCTGTGTTGGTATTTTCGTGCGCATCCCATCTATGCCCAGGCCGGCTTTGGCATCGCACCGCTGCTGCGGCCGGTGCCCCTGCTGGAGTCGGTCGGCCTGGCCTTCGGCATCGCGATGCTAGGCGGGCTGGCCCCAGCCCTGCGAGCCGCCTTCGCCAATCCATCCCTGACGATGCGAGTCCACTAGCATGCTGTACTCCATTCGCGGACTCCATCGCCGATTTGGCCGCGCCGGCGCCCAAACCACCGCACTGCGCGACGTTACGCTCGATATCGCCGAAGGGGAGCTGGTCGCCCTGGTCGGCCCGAGTGGCTGCGGCAAGACCACGCTCTTGCAGATCCTCGGGGGGATTGATCCGGACTTTGAAGGCGAGATCCGGTTTCTCCATCAGAGCTTGGGCCAGATGAAGGCCAGCGAGCGGGCGGCCCTGCGCTTGGCGCAAATGGGCTTTGTCTTTCAGACCTCGCAGCTTCTCGACGCGCTCACCGTGCAGCAGAACATTGCTCTCCCCCTGTGGCGTCTGCGGGGTGACCGGCGGGCGGCCGAGCGGCGGGCCGGCGAGCTAGCAGAAGAGCTGGGCATTGCGCATCGCTTGGGGCACCTGCCGCGGCAGCTATCGGTGGGAGAGATGCAGCGCACCGCCGCGGCGCGAGCCCTGGTCTGCGAGCCGCGGGTCATTCTGGCCGACGAGCCCACCGCCAGCTTGGATGCCGAAAATGGCGAACACATCATCTGCTTCCTAGAACGAGTCGTACGCGCAGGACGGACGGTGGTGGTGGCCAGTCATGACCCCGCAGTCATCCGCCGCGCCAGCCGGCAGCTGCGTATGGAACGCGGCCAAATCGCGGAGGACTCGGCAACCGCCGCGTCGAACCGGTAGCGAAATGAAATCGATATCGGCAGCCAGGCGGGGCGCGGGCGGGCGCTGAGGGGCTCGACACGCGAACCGCCCCAGGGCGGCTAGCGCTCGATGTGCTGCGCTGCCTGGCGCGATTCAAGAGCCAGGGGGCCTGGCAGGCGTAAACCCTGGCCGACGGGCCAGCCGCTAGACGATGGGCTCTTCGGCGGTCACGATCGACTCGTCAGGCTGCAGGAACAACGGGCTTTCCTTGAACAGGGCGGCCCAGCCCGCAAGATCAGCCAGCGAGGCAACCACGATGCTCGATGAGCGGCCATCGGCCAACTTCAGCCAGACGCCCCCTTGGCCCCGTTTTGGACTCCAACCCAGTCGATATTCCACAATTCGTACACCCTGTGCCATCGTTAACCTCTTAGCTGTTGTTGGATCGTCTCATCTGGATGGACGATTGGACGGCAGCCGCTCGCTTCAGACGCACACCTAGAGCGAGATCCCTTTCAATTCCCGGTTTCCATTCGGTGCCAGTACATAGAAAAGACTGACCGGCCTATCTGCTAACTTTGCCCTTAGCAGAGTATCCCACATCGAATCTCGAAAGGACACGCAGGCCTGGAAATTCGACCCTGTCGAACACTTAATATAATAATTATCACCCCCTCTAAGCTTAACCAGAAGCAATCCCTCTCGATCGAGGGCTAGTGATTGAATCAATGCCGGCAGACTAGAATCACCCATGGCAGGCATCGTGAATAAGCTTGTAACCAGTATGGCCATGATGGCGAGCTGTTTTCGCATCGATCGCTCCAAGCCTTCTCGGGCGGGTTTATTGTGAATTTTCTACCGACGGCGTACCGACTTTCAATTTAGCAAACTAGGCATCAGCAAACAGCGTGCCACCTGCCGAAATGGGGCTGGCAAGTGATGATGCACCCGATCGAGCGCAAATTTCGCAGATACATCAAATTAGGCGCAATATTTTGCGTTTTGCTCTAGATGAAGCAAGTAGGACTCGGCTTATCCGCCAATTCAAGAGGAGCAGCGAGAGCCTTCACTCAAGGGGACGAGAAGGG
>DAORCZ010000324.1:0-1535 GCA_035345735.1 Pseudomonadota bacterium
CCGACAAGCCCCGAGGGGCGCGATCTGGCCGTCGGTCTAGAGATGCTGCCGCGTCGCCTGCAACCTCAGCTGGATGCCTATCTGGCTGGCGCCATCGATGAAGAGGGCTTTCTTTCCGCCGTCGATTGGGCCCACACCTGGGGCTTTGACTTCGCCCTGTATCGGCCGATCTTTGACTTCTGCCGCACCCACGGCCTGCGCATGTACGCCCTCAACGCCCCGCGAGAGCTCCCGCGCGCCGTTCGTCAGCGCGGCCTCGCTGGTCTTTCCCCCGAGGAGCTGGCCCAGCTTCCAAGCGGCGTCCCCTGGCCCATGCCCGAGCCGCATCGCCGCTTCGTGCGCGACATCTTCAACCAGCACGGCGCCCCCGCGAAGACCCCCAGCCCCGCCGAAGCCGCCGAGCGCGACGCCGCCTTCGAGCGCTTCTACGCCGCCCAGCTGGTCTGGGACGAGTCGATGGCCCAAGCCGTCGCCGAGATCCTCGCCCCCGGCCCCAAAAATCCGCGTCCCCCCGGCCGCCTCATCATCCTCGCCGGCGTCGGTCACGTCGGCCTCTACGCCATGCCGGCCCGCGCCGCCCGCCGTGGAGCCCCCGCCTCTCTGACCTTCGCCCCGCAAGAAGACGAAAAAGAACCCCCGCCGCCCCCTCAAGACCCCGAGTCCACCGATCTAACCCTGCTCTTGTCGGCCCACCACTAACCAACCGCGTCCCGCGCGGCTCGATCCATCCCCGCCTATCGCGGTCCTGCACGGCCCCGACCTTCCTCTCATGCTCGGAAGGCCAACGATGTACCCCGCTAAAGTAAAAGGTTGCCTCGGCGGGTGAAGGACCAAGCGCGGCAAGAGTGAACCCTTGGCTGGGCAGGTGGGGGACCACGCGAGGCAAGAGTGAACGCTTAGTTGGGGTGGTGGGGGACCAGGCGAGACAAGGGTTCAGGGTTGGTTGCTGTGGTAGTCGACCAGGCGGGGCAAGAGTGAACCGTTGAATCGGCGGGTGGTCGACTGCGTGAGGCAAGGGTGAACCTTTGAATCGGTGGGTGGTCGACCGCGCGAGGCAAGAGTTCAGGCTTGGTCGGGCGGGTGGGGGACCTCCTTGCGGGAGGATGGGCGCACAATTCGTTGACTTTGGGGCGGAGGACCGGGTATCAACGTCGTTCCGTTTCCTTCTGGCAGGCCGCTTGCTTACACCGCATCGGACCTCGCCAAATGCTGGGAAGGAAGGAGGTGTGCGCTCACATGATCGGAAAACCACTCGAGGTCGAAGTCCGGGACAACCTGGAAAAGGCCATGAAGATCCTCAAGCAGAAGATGTCGAAGGAAGGCATCCTGCAGGAGGTCAAGCGCCGCCGCTTCTATGAGAAGCCCAGCGTCAAGCGCAAGCGCAAGATGCGCGAAGCACGCAAGCGCCGCCGTCGCGAGATGAAACGCCGGGGCATGAACTCGGCTCGCTAGAGCTGGGTTCCCCCTCCCTCCGCCTTCCCCCGCAGTCTCCCCCTCTGAATCCCTGTCTTTCGGGCCGCGGCCGGCTGCACAAT
>DAORCZ010000324.1:1635-8263 GCA_035345735.1 Pseudomonadota bacterium
CAGAGCTCATCGCTCGGGTGCGGGCCCACCGTCAGCTCTTTGGCAGCGTCCTCGACCCCTTCGCGGCCTGGCTGCTGCAGCGCAGCCTGCGTACGCTCCATGTGCGACTCAGCCGGCAGATCGAAAACGCCACGGCCCTGGCGCACTTCTTGTCGGAGCGGGCAGAGGAGCTGAGCATTCGCGAGGTGATCTACCCGGGCCTGCCCAGCCACCCCGACCACGCGCTCGCCGCCCGGCTCTTGGATCGTCCCGGGGCGATGCTCGCTTTTACGCTCAAGAGCCCCGAGGTTGCGCGGCGGGCCTTTGAGCGCGTCCGGCTGCTGCGTCGGGTGGCATCGCTCGGCGATGTCGAGTCGCTGATCATGTATCCCGCCGCCACCTGGCGTCGCACGCTGTCGGAAAAAGAGCTGGCGCGGTTCGGCATCGCCCCGGGTCTGCTGCGCATCTCGGTCGGACTCGAAGACATCGCCGATCTATGCGCCGATCTGCAGGGGGCGCTGCAGCCCGAGTAGTCCCACCCCTGCTCCGCTCGTAACCCTGTCCTCATCCCCCCGCGAGCCCCCTGCAGTCCCGGCGCTCTGGCCCGAGGCCGGGCGAAAACTCCCTCTGTTCGGCGGCCGGCCTTCGGCGGTATGATGAAGCGGCCCATCCCTTGTCTGTCCAGACTGCCCACTAGAGGAGATTTCGCGATGACGTCGCGTCGAGGCTTGTTCGAAAGCGTTGGCTCTGCCCTTTTTGCGCTGGGCCTGTTTGCCTGCAGCAACCCGACCGGGTTGGAGCTGATCCCTGCCGCCACCAAGAGCTGCACGGATGAGCCGACCTCGTCGCAGACCGCGGCCAGTTCATCGATGTTGCCAGGTCGAATCTGTGGGGCCTGTCACCGCGCCGGTGGGCAGGCTGCCAACTCGCCGTGGACGGTCTCGGGTACGGTCTACGACAGCAAAGACGGCCCCTGCAACAGCGGCGGTCTGGCGGGTGTCACCGTCGAGATCACTTATGCCAAGGACGATCCCAAGGGTCAGTATCTGGTCGATGAGGTGCAGCCGGGCGGCCTGCTCAAGACCAATGACGCGGGCAACTTCTACTCGGCAGCGCGCTTTGTCTCGCCGATGAAGGTTCGCATCTACAGCGGCACGCCGCAGAACCCGGGCAAGCAGGCGCAGATGACCAAGTTCGTTGGTGTCGATGCCAGCGGCGCCGCCATTACCGTCGACTGCAACGCCTGCCACTATCCCAACAGCCCCGACCTTCCGGGCACCGATTACGGCCGCATCTTCCTACAGTAACTCGTCCCGCCGTCGCCTCTGCCGCTCCCCTGAATTTTCTTTGACACTTCGCGCGCAAGCGTGGTAGTTAGCCTTTCCTCCGACGGGTGCATAGCTCAGTTGGTTAGAGCGCAGCCCTGATAAGGCTGAGGTCCCTGGTTCGAATCCAGGTGCACCCACCCCCGAAACCGTCTGGGGCCGCAGCAATCGCATCACTCTCGGGCGGGTTCTCTTGGCTGTGCAGAGGTCTTCAGCACAGCGCACGGCTCGAAAGAGTGCTGAGCAAGCCCTCGGTTAGAGCCATCGTCGGCTGGGTCAGCCTCGCGTGCGAGCAGCGCGATCCGGTCGCTTGGGTCAACAGGTGGGGGGGATTTCCCCACCCGAAGCACTGCCCAAAATTCCCCATCCCCGTCTCGACTCGCACCCCGTCTCGCCGCGCAGCCAGACCGCACCCCGCAAAAGCCGGGCCGCATCCCGGGTGGATCAAGTCGGTGCGAAGGTTGCATAGCAAACGCCCTCATGGAGCTCTCGATGTCTCGCCCCCCTCGCCGCAAGGTCGCGCTGTTCGCCGACGGCGGATTTCTAGCCCACGCCACCCGAGTTCTGGAGGTCGGACGTGCGCTGCAGCGTCTTGGCTATGAGGTCGTCTTCTGCTCAACCGGTCCCTACACCCGGCTGATGCGCGAGGCCGGCTTTACGGTCCACCCCGTCTACACCGAAGACCGCGAGGTGACGCTGGGCCTGGCCCGTCGCGCGGGCATGGTCAACCTCGCTTGGTGGCGTGACTGCGCCGAAAAATCGGTCGAGTCCGACATGGCCGCAATGCGCGAGCTAAAGCCCGACGTCGTGGTCGGCGATATGCGGCTCTCGCTGTCGACCAGTGCCGCGGCGATGAAGATTCCCTGCGTCGGTCTGACCAATGGCGCCTGGACCAGCCGCTTCGCCGAGCGCATCCACGTGCCGGAGGGCCACATCACCGAGCGCGTCCTGGGCAACACCCTGGCCGATGCCCTGTTCCCGCACCTAAAGAAGCTGATCGTTCGCCACTGGGCCCGCGGCTTTGACCGCGTGCGTCGGCGCTTCGGCCTGCAGCCGCTGTCGACGATGTACGAGCTTGTCGAAGGCGACGTGACCCTGCTCGCCGACCTGCCCGAGTACTTTCCCATCGACCCGAACAGCGGCACCGACTTTCGCTACATCGGTCCGATCATGTTCCGCGCCGCCCTGCCGCGACCGATCTGGCTGGCCCGCCTCGATCGCAGCCGCCCGACGCTTTACTTCACCATGGGCAGCACCGGAGACACACAGTTCTTCAACGAAGCGGCCAAGGTCTTTGGCGGCACGGCCTATCAGGTGCTGATCACCACCGCTGGTCTGCCCGTCGAGCTGTATCGCAAGTACGACAACGTCTTTATCGAAGAGCTCGCCGATGGTGACTCGCTGATGGGCGTGTCGCACGTCGCGATCACCCATGGCGGCAACGGCACCGTCTATCAGGCGCTAAACAGTGGCGTGCCAGTGCTGGGCATCCCGACGCTGTTCGACCAGGAGGTCAACCTGCAGCGCGTCGAGTCGCTGGGGGCGGGCCTGCGCATGGCGCGCCGCGACTACTGTGCCGAGCACCTACGCGCGGCCATCGAAAAGATCCTCAGCGATGGGAGCTTCAGTCAGTCGGCGCGCCGATTGAGCCAGCGCATCGCCGAATACGACGGCCCCCGCGCTGCCGCGCTGCACATCGATCACTTTGTGCAGACTGGCGATCCGCTATCGCTGCCCAAGCTGCCGCCCGGCATCGCGCCGGCTCGACCGGGCAGTACCGAGCCGCCCGCCGTCGTCAGCGATGAAGCCGAAGTCGCGCAGCCACGCCGTCGGTTGTTCGGATAGCGCCATGGCTCAGCTCGAATCTGCCGACTCGTCGCCCCCCAAGGATGTGGCCGAAGCTGTGGCCGAAGCTGTGCCCAGTGCGGTCAGCGCGCCTAGCCGGGCAGAGTCCTCGGCCAGCCAGCTTGCGCCGATCATCCCAAGTGATCAGGTCACCTCGCTTCCACACGGCGAGCGCTGGTTTCTCGACGGATTTTCGGTCATTCCGGCGCCGCGCGGCATCGTCACGCGGCTCTGCGAGGCCTCGCGCATCAAAGAGACGCTGCAGCTTCTGCGCAAGCGTGGCCTGCCAGCGACCTATACCCAGATCTTTGTGCGCGCCGTCGCCCTCGGGCTACGCCGCGTACCCGAGGCGCACACGCTGGTCTGTGGCTATCACCGCCTGCAGCCGGGGACCGTCGATATCGGCCTGTCGGTGGCCGGTCGCACCAACTATGCGCCGGTCCTGGTCATCCCGCGCGCCGACGAGCTGACCCTGCCCGAGCTCTCGGCCTTCCTGCATCGCGAGGTCCCGGCGACGCGCGAAAAAGAGGTGCGCGATCTTGAAGGCATGATGCGCACGGGCTGGGTGATTCCATTCGGGCCGGTGCGGCGCTTCATCATGCGGCTGTTGCAGCGATCGTTCTGGTTTCGCCGCAAGCTCGTCGGGACCTTCCAGATCACCTGCATGCCGCAGATCGATCAGGTCTATGCCCTGACGATGTACAGCAGCGCGGCGATCGGCTTCGGGCGGGTCTGCGATCGGGTCATCGCCGAAGGAAACCAGCCAGTGGTGCGGCCGACGGTTTGGTTGACCCTGGCGCTCGATCACCTGGCGATGGACGGCAAGACGGCCGGTGATCTTTTGGCCGCGGTCATCGAGATTCTAGAGAGCGATCAGCTGCTCAAAGAAGCCGAAGCGACGACCGCCACGGCCGACCACCAGAGCCCAGTCCTGCCGCTTTCCAGCCGCACCGAGTCTGCCGCATAAGGCGCGGGCAGCTGCGGCGTCGATCTTGTTCGGTCTGCGCACAGAGAGCATCGCGGGCGCGCGGCCCAGCCGGCGGGGGCTAGCTGCTGGCGTGCTGGATGACGTGGACGGTGCGGGTGGGGAAGGCGATCTGGGCGCCGTGGGCTTCGAGAATGCGCATCAGGTCCAGCATCACGCTGTGTCGTAGCTCCAGGAAACGATCCCAGTCGGACTCTTCAAACCAGGCCATGATTTCAATGTCCAGCGATGAGTTGCCGAACGCCCCGAAGTGACAGCGGAAGGGCTGGCCGGGCCAGATCTTGGGATGACTGCGCAGGTAGTCCGAGAGCGCGCCGCGCAGCCGATCGAGCTTGTCGGCGGTGAAGTCATAGGTGACGCCCAGGACGAGGTGCAGGCGCAGGTGATCGCGAGCGGCGAGTGACTCGATCGACATCTCGGCCAGCTTGCCGTTGGGGATGGTGAGCAGGCTGCGATCGAGCGTGCGGATGGTTGTGGAACGCAGACCGATGTGTTCGACCCAGCCCTGCCGGCCATCGATCATCACCAGATCGCCGAGTCGCATCGGTTGATCGAGCGACATCATGACCCCACCAAACAGGTGCTCGACAGTTTTTTGGGCGGCAAGTGCGACCGCCAAGCCACCGATGCCCAGGCCGGCCACCAGGCTGGTCACGGGATAGCCTAGTTCCTGCAGTGCCATGATCAGCGCGATGGCCAAGACCGCGATCTCGGCAACGCGGTAGCCGAGCGGAATGATGCCGCGCGCCGACGGATGACTGTCCAGCCAGCTGGACTCGCGGATGACCTTGACGAGGACATCGACGAACTTCCACACCGCCCAGAAGATGCCCAGGAACACTCCGACGCGAGCCAGCTTGGTCATGAAGCGCTCGGCCTGGGTGGTGATGAGCAGGTAGGGCAGGACCCAGCCGAGGAGCAGACTGGCGACGATCAGCCGCAGGGGACGACGTAGCGAAGTCACCAGCAGGTCATCCCAGTGAGCGCTCGTGCGCCGAGCCAGCGGCATCAGCACCCAGTGCATCAGCGTCGAGATCAGCACGCCGCAGAGGATGCTGACGACCAGGAAGGCGGGCAGCGCCAGCCACTCCCACAGCAACAGCCCTCCGGGGCCGTGGCGCAGCAGCTTGCGCGGCAGGCGTTCACGCAGCCAGAGATCAGATAGGCGCTCATACCACAGCACCGATCGCATGGCCGTCCCGTCGGTAAATCGCCAGACCTGCAGGGGCGGCGCGCCGGGGCTCTGCGGGTCGGGAATCTCCAGGCGACGCATGCGCACTGGCTCCAGCGCCCGGCGACCGGGAACGCGGCCGATCTCTTCCTTTTCTGGCGGCAGGCCGTCGCTCAGATCGCCGCTGGGTACATCGGTGACCTTGCCCAGCCACTGACTATCGACGCTGATCTGCGAGTCCAGCACCGCCGCCAGCTTGCGCGCCAAGGTCGGGGCCTGCGCTGTGTTCTCGGGTCGCAGGTACAGATCGCGACTGGCATCGACGAAGCGGCCTTCGTGTGCCGCATCGAGGAAGCGCTCGATGGCGCGGCGTGGCGTGTCGGGCTCTGGGCCGTCGGTAAACTCGACATCATGGGTGTTCTGCAGAGCCGCCGCCGGCAGGGCCGCGAGCATGAGCAGACACAGTCCACCCAGCCACAGGCCTTGCCACCACCTAGCCGAAAGCCGCCGTCGTGCCCCCATGGATCGGCCCCCTACTTCCCGGGGGCGGCCAGCTTGAAGACCGCCGCCGCGCCGAACGACTCCACCACCTCGATCAGCTGCAGGAGCAGGCTGTGCCGCGTCTCCAAGAAGAGGTCCTGGTCATTGGTGTCGATCCAGCAGGTGATGTCGATGGTGGCCGCGCTGTCCGATAGGTTGCTGTAGTGAACGCGGATCTTGTCTTTGTGAATCTGCGGGTGCTTCTGAATGCACTTCAGAAGAGCATCGCGTAGCTCGCGCAGGCCCTGCGCCTTGAGCGTGTACTGCACGTTCAGCGACAGGTTCATGCGGATGCGATCGCGAGCCGCCAGCGTCTCGATCTGCATGTCCGAGAGCTTGCCGTTGGGCAGCGTCACCAGGCTGCGATCGGCGGTGCGGATGCGAGTGCTGCGCAGGCCGATCTGCTCGACGGTGCCCTGGACATCGCCGATCTTGACCAGATCACCGACGCGCATCGGCTGATCCAGGCTCAGCGTCATGCCACCCAGCAGGTGTTCCAGCGTGTTCTTGGCCGCGAGCGCGACCGCCAAGCCACCCAGCCCCAGACTGGCCAGGACGCCGGTCACCGAATAGCCCAGCTCGCCCAAGCACCACAGCGCAGCCGCGGCCCAGATGCCGACTTCGGTCAGGCGGTGCAAGAGCGGCATGACGCCGACCATCGTCGGTCGAGCCCGCAGCCACTCGGATTCCTGGATGCGGCCCGAGACCACCTCGGCCACCCGCCATAACCCGAACATGAAGCCGATGATCAGACCCACGTTGCAGGCGGCGCGGACGTTCTCT
>DAORCZ010000325.1:0-8245 GCA_035345735.1 Pseudomonadota bacterium
TCCGGATCATCGGGGCACTTGTCGACGTCGTCCTTGATGCCGTCGCCGTCGCGGTCACCGACCAGCGGCTCGAAGATAAAGCCCAGGAACGCGCGCCACTGCGAGCCACCGGTCTGCTTGCCGGAGTCCGAGATGCCGTACACGCCGCCGCCTGCACCGAGCAGAAGGAACGACTTCTTGGCCAGGTACAGCTTGACCGCACCGACGCCCTCCAGCGGGAAGGCATCCTTGTTGCCGGTCATGTCGAGGTAGCCGTAGAACTCGCCGAGCAGGTCGACGTACTTGTTGATGATGTTCCACGAGGCGCCGATGCCGTAGGTCAGCTGAGTGCCCAGGCGACGCGACAGGCCGGTGCCACAGCCCGCGAACGGCGACATGGTCGAAAACGACGTCGTCGTGTTGTCGGCGGGATAGCAGAAGCTCGACGACATGCCGTTTTCCATCTTGAGCACGCTGGGCTTGCCGTAGTCGGTAAAGCCGGTGCTGCCGAAGCGGACCAGCACGCCCAGGTTCAAGGCGGTGCGGAAGCGGCGATCGCGGCCCCACTCGCGATCGACCAGCACCTGCGGATGCAGCGTGACGTTGCTCTCGGCCAGGAACTGCTTGTAGCCGTCGCCGTTGGCCCACTTGTCGAGCGGCAGGTACAGGGACAGCATGCCGCCCAAGCCCACCGGATACTTCGAGGTGTTGAGGATGCGGCCCTTGAAGTGCAGGCCGGGATCGGCGAACGACACCTTCGAGAAGGACAGGTCGTCACGGCTGTCGGTGCTGGCGTTGAAGGATCCGCACTCGCGGCCGGGCTCACAGACCTGACGATTGCCCTGCATGATCGACAGCGGCAGGGTGATCGCGATCTCGGTGTACTTGTACAAGCCGAGGGCGAACTGAAGCTGCGCGCTGATCAGGTGATTGACCGCGAAGTTGCGGCCGTTCACCACCGTCTCGCCGGTCAGCGGATGCATGCCACCGGCCGGCAGCGACAGCGACAGCGGCTTGCCCGCCCAGGTGCCTACGAGTCCAAGCGAAAAGTCGAGGTGACCCAGGACCTGCGACGCATTCAGCGTGACGTAGCCCTTGGTATCGATCGCCGGCCGGAACAGCTGCATGTTGTAGGTTGCGTCGAGGAAGCCCCCTTCCTGGACCGGCTGCGCGGCCGCCTGCTGGGTGGAAAACAGCAGCGCCGCCGCCGAACACAACATGCCAACTTTCGAAAACGCTCCATACAAATCGCGGAGACGCATCGGCAACGTCCTACCTCATCTATTTCGCAGGGTTAGCGTGCACCATACTCTCTCGCTGGCGCAGCGCAGTTCTCGTCGAGAGTGATTGTGCGTTCATAAATGACTTGTCATGTATTGTCAAACGGCTTTGTCTCGACTACTGGAAGGGCGTTGAGGAATCGCAGCCATGGCCTCCGAACCCGATCCCAGCAGCTCGCCCGGCCCCGATCGTCCAACCCCCGAATCTGCCAACCGCACGCCGCCGGATGTGGCTTTGGCGACGTCGTTTTCGACCGCCGCGCACGATGCCGAGGGCTATCTGGATGTCGCGCAGCGGTTGGGGGCCAAGACGCTGGTCCTGACCGCCAGCGATGCCATTCCAGCTGACCTGCCCGCGCTGCTTCTGGCGCTGGGACGACGACGGCATGAGCTGCGCGTGTGGGCAGTCGAGTCGATCCTGGGGGCGCTGCAGCTAGGCCGGCCAGCGGCCTTCCAGACACGCCCCTGCGCCCTCGATCGCGAGGAAGCGCAGACCGCGGTGACGGTGACCCGGGCAGCGATGGATCTGGCGGTGCAGCTGGGCGCGGGGGCGGTCATCGTGTCCCTGGGCAGCGTCGGCGAGCGCGGCGATGGTGGCGAGCGGCTGTGGCAGGCGCTGCTTGGCAAGCTGCGACGCGGCGTGCTGCTTTACGACGACAGTGCGGCGCAAGAGCTGCGTGGGCTGCGGGCGGCACTGGCCGGTCGCCATCTCGATGCGGCGCTGCGTAGCGTCGAGCAGATGCTAGAAGACGCCTCGCGTCGCGGCCTGCGTCTGCTCCTGCGCAACCCGACCCGCGGCCTGGAGCTGCCCGCGGCGTACGAGCTCTCGGCCCTGCGCAGTACGTTTTCGGGAGCGCCGCTGTCGACGCTGCTTGACCTGCCAGCCGCCCACTTCTGCTCCACGCTGCGGCTGCTGCCGCTTGGCGAGACCATCCTCAGCTTTGCCGGCGGCGCGGGGACCATGCCATCCGCCGCACCCGCCCATCCCTCGCTGGTGAACCTAGCCGATGCCTGTGGCCCGATCGCCGGTCTCTTGCCCGGCCAAGGCGAAGCGCAGCCGGCCCGCGTGGCCCGCGCCCTCCCCATGGACAGCCAGCGACTCTTTGTGCCCTGGAATCAGCTCGGCGAGCGCGATGTAGCGCGCGGCCTGGCGCAGATTGGCGCGCTCTGAAGCATGCCGGACTGAACTAGCCCTCGTCGCCGTCGGTGGAGCGATCAGAGCCGGCCGCGGCCACCGTCGCACTCACCGGGATCGACCCGCTGCGCTCGTGGGCTCGTCCGCTGACACGTTCGCTGCCGCGGTCGAGCGTGCGGTACAGCGTGCGGCGATCGATGCCCAAGATCTCGGCGGCGCGCTTCTTGTTGCCGCCTTCCTGCTGCAGGATCAGGGTGACGTAGCGCTGCTCTAGCTCGGCCAAGGTCGGGCGATCTTCGATCAGCACCATCGCACCATTGCTCGACGCGGGCGATGGGGCGGGGCGCTCGACCTCGCCGCGAATCTCGCGCGGCAGATCCGAGGGCAGGATGATGCCACCTTTGGCCAAGGCCAGCGCACGCTCGATGACGTTTTCTAGCTCGCGCACGTTGCCGGGCCAGCCGTAGTGCGACAGAAGCTGCATGGCTTCATCGGCAATCCCCGCCTCGCTACGGCCTTCGCGCTGGGCGTACTTGTGCAGGAAGTGATCGACCAGAAGGGCGATGTCTTCGCGTCGCTCGCGCAGCGGCGGCAGGTGGATGGTGACGACGTTGATGCGAAAGTACAGATCCTCGCGGAAGCGGCCGGTGCGGACCTCTTCTTCCAGGTCGCGATTGGTCGCGGCGACGACGCGGACATCGACGCGAATCGGCTCGTTGCCGCCGACGCGACGGATCTCGCCCTCCTGCAGTACGCGCAGAAGCTGGGCCTGCATCTTGGGATTGATATCGCCGATCTCGTCGAGAAACAGCGTGCCGCCACCCGCCTCTTCGAATAGGCCGCGCTTGCTGGCGATGGCGCCGGTGAAAGCGCCTTTGGCGTGGCCGAACAGCTCCGACTCCAGCAGCGACTCGGTCAGCGCGGTGCAGTTGACGGCGACGAACGGCCCGCTGGCCCGCGGCGAGTGGTTGTGGATGGCGCGCGCCACCAGCTCTTTGCCGCTGCCCGACTCACCGACGACTAGCACGCTGGACATCGAGGCCGCGACGCGCGCCACCAGCTTGTAGACCTCCAGCATGGCGGGTGAGCGCCCGACGATGTCGCGCTTGGGACTGCGGCCTTCGCGACGCTGGCTGCGGCTCTCGGCGAGGAGGCGCCGTCGTTCCAGCGCCCGCTCGACGGTCTGAATCAGCTCGCGCGGCTGAAAGGGAAACTTCGAGATGTAGTCATAGGCGCCCTGCTGGATCGCCTTCATGACGTTCTCGACGTCGCCAAACGCGGTCATCAGGATGACCGGTGTTCGCGGCTGCAGCCGCTGCAGCGCGGCCAGCACGTCCATGCCATCGGCACCATCGCCTAGACGGACATCGCTGATCACGACGTCAAAGGGACGACTCTCGGCCAGTGCGATCGCTTCCTCGCCGCTGCCGCACAGCACGGCCAGATAGCCGGCGCTCTGCAGGATCTCTCCGACGACGGCGCGGAACGGTTCTTCGTCTTCGACGACAAGCGCGCAGGCTGGGTTCATGCCGCCTTGTTATCCTGCAGGCGGTCTCAGTCGTCCAGCCGGAAGCGAAACTGCGTCGTCTCGCCGAGGCGAATGATGTCGCCATCCTGCAGCCGCGTCGGAGCCGCGACGCGACGATCGTTGATGAAGGTCCCACTGGGTGCGCCGCTGTCGAATAGCGCGAAGCCGGCGCCATCGCGACGCAGCTCGCAGTGACGCTCGCCCAGGCTGGGATCGTCGCCGACGAACAGCACGCCACCGCCCTGGTTGGGATAGGGGCCCTTGCAGATCCACAAGCTGGCCTCGACCTTGATGCGCTGCCCGCCCAGCTGACCCGCACCGATGCCGATGAGGGTCGCGGTATACAGGCGGCCGCCGGGCAGGATCGGCACCGGCTGGTACACCCCCGGCGCGGCGCCCATTCCGGCATGCGGCAAGGTCGCGGCCACCGACGCCCCGGCGGCCCCGGGCTGGCCAGGAATCGGCGCACCGGCCGGGAGCTGGATGCCTAGCTGCGCCGCCCGCCGCTTGAGGATGAAGACGGCCAGCTGAGCCAAGCCCCACAGCGCCACCAGGAACAGCGGAATGCCGATCAGCCACAGCCACCAGCGACTGGGTTTCTTCGGCGGCACGCCGGAAAACTCGAAGGTCGGCGACTTGAGCTCGGCGCACTGCAGACCAAAGCTGGCGACGCGCAGCTCGTCGAGATCGAACTTCTTGGCGGTGAACGTGAAGACCGGCGTCTGCCGCAGCTCTTCCGACAGGTTCTGGAACTGCTCTTTGAGGTTCTCGTCCTTCTGCGCCCAGCGGAAGGTGCCGCTTGAGCGCTTGGCCAGCTCGCCGAGGTTCAGCAGCGGGCCGCGATCGTCGCGCGGCGAAAAAGCGACGGGAAACAGCGCGACATTGCTATGCCGCAACAGATCGCCGGTGCGACGGAAGCTCTTGCGATCCATGAGCTCGTTTAAGCCATCGGAGAGCACCACCATCAGCTTGCGCGGCTCGGGCAGCGGCTTGCCCTCTTTGTCTTTGCCGGGCTGCACTTTGTTGAGCGCCGTCAAGCCCGCGCTAAGCGCCCGCAAGAGCTGCACATCGCCCTGATCATCGGGGTTGATGTCGTCGAGAAGCGGCGTCACCGCCTGCGCCGGCATGAAGTTCGGCTGCTGCTCGATCTCGTAGCCGTAGAGGATCAAGCGGACCTTGACCCGCGGCGGCATCGACTCCAGAAACTCTTTGATCGCCTCGCGGATCTTTTCGATCGACGGGGCGTACAGGGCCGAGTTTTCGATGAGCAGCGCGATGTACATGTCGCGCCCCGAGCGCTCAAACGGCTCGATTTTTTCCGCCTTGGCCACCGGCTTGCCCGCGACGAGCAGACGATGCGCCGGCCCGGGCTGATCGCTGCTCAGCGTGCCTTCTAGCTCGACCCGACCGCCGACGACCTTGATCTGCGAGTTCTTCTCAAACTGCGACAGGTCGACCTGTTCCAGACGACAGCGCGGCTTGCTGGCCAGCGTACGCGCCGGCGGCAGGCCGAAAAGCAGCACGCACAGCCCGACGAGCCCGACCAGCCTCCCGCGGATCTGCCGGCGGCGGCGATGCGTCCCAGAAAGGGGCACACGAGACCCCGGCTGGCGACCGTAACAAGGTCTAGCCGCAGGGGGGGTGGCGGGTGCACAGAGCGCGGGCATCCTCTTGCATCGTATCCGATTTTCGCTCGCATTTCTCTGAGGCGCATTGCCGTCTGAAGTATCGTGATGCCATGCGCTGGGAGTGTCACGAGTGCGGCGAAGTCCACGCCGAGATCCCCGAACAGTGCCGAGCCTGCGGGACCAAGCCCGAGATCGTCCGCAATGTCTGGCGCTGTCCCAGCTGTGGCGAACAAGGCATCGACGGCACCCGCACGGGCTGCCCGGCCTGCGGCGCCGAAAAAGGCAAGGACGCCCAGCAGGCGGTGGCCGGCGACCAGCGCATCGAAGGCGAACAGGGACGCGCCCTGGCCTCGGGACCGTGGCTTTACTGCGCCTTCTGTAAGACGCAGGTGCCGCCGGTGTACGTCAGCGGCCCCAAGCAGGGTCAGCCCACCGACCGTTGCCCGACCTGCTCTGGCCCACTGTCGGAGTCGAAGATCGAGGCGGCCTCCGAGGTGGTGCGAGCCAGCGAGGCTGCCCAGTATCGCGCCGCCCGGACCCAGGCCCGCGGAGGGGGCGACGCCGTCGCTGAGCCCCAGCTTCCGGCGCAAGCTCCGGCCACGCCGTCGAGCGAAGCCAGCGCCCCGCCCACCGCGCGACGCCGGGTCTGGCCCTGGGTGCTGCTGACGCTGTTTCTGGGCCTGATCTGGCTGTTTGCAAGCCCCGGCCGCAAGGTGCGCTATGTCGTCGAGCGGCGAGACTGGGAGCGCACCATCGCCATCGAGACGCTGCAGAAGCGCGCCGGCCGCGACTTTGAATCCGACCTGCCCAAGGGGGCCTACAACACCGCCTGCGAGCGCAAGTTCCGCAAGAACCGCGACGTGCCGATCGGCACCGAGATCTACTTCGAGGACGAGGAAGATCGCAGCCACTGCGAGGCGTACGAGACGCGCACGGTGCAAGAAGAGGTCGAAGACGGCAAACGCTGCACCGAGCAGGGCTACAAGACCCAGGGCGGCGTCTCGGTGAAGACCTGCCTGTCGTGGGAGCCGAAGTACAAGACGGTCTCGAAGACCGAGCGCGAGTGTGCGCGCTATCGCGTGCGTCAGGTCAAAAAGACGCGCACCAAGTACAAGCAAGAGCCGGTGTACGAAAACCACTGCAGCTACGAAGTCGACACGGTGTATCGCGAGAGCCGCGTGCTGCGGGCCGGCAGCGACCACGACGGCGACACGCCGCGCTGGCCCGAGGTGAGCGGACTTTCTAGCCGCGATCGCACCGGCAGCAAAAAAGAGAAGTACACCCTGCACCTCAAAAAGTCGGGCGGGAATGAGCGCGAAGACTACGCCCCCAGCGACGAGGCAGAGTGGGCCCGACATGCGGTCGGCAGCGTGGTGACGGCGCGCGTCAAGCTGGGCGTCGTCGTCGGACTGATCGAGGAATAACGCTGCGGAAAGAGACTGGCGCGGGGCTGGAGGCTAGAGCTCGGCGTTGAGGATCTGCAGGGCGCCGGCGGCGGCGGACTGCTCGGCCATGCGCTTGCTGCGGCCGGTGCCGGTGGCCAACAGTCGCTCGTCGAGGAAGACCGCGACCTCGAAGATCTTTTCGTGATCGGGCCCTGAGGTGGAGATGACCTCGTAGCGCGGACGGACCTGGCGCAGGCGCTGCAGCAGATCTTGCAGGGCTGATTTTTCGTCGCTGCCGCCGAACTGATGGACGCGCAGCACAGTCGGCAACAGCAGGCGCTGAGCTGCCACCTGACAGACGGCAAAGCCGCTATCTAAGAACAGCGCGCCCAGCATCGCCTCGTAGGCATCGGCGAGCAGCGAGGGCTTGTCGCGACCGCCGTGCGCCTCTTCGCCGCGCCCCAGGCGCAGTGCGGCGCCCAGATCGATCTCACGTGCCCGCTCGGCCAGCGAAGCCTCACTGACCACCTGCGAGCGCAGCAGCGACAGGTAGCCTTCGCTGCTGTCGGGACAGTGACGCATCAAGAGCTCTGTGACGAGCAGGCCGAGGACCGAGTCGCCGAGAAACTCCAGGCGTTCGTTGTGCGACTGCTCGCTGCGACCGCCTTCGTTGGTGTAGCTGCGGTGGGTCAGCGCCGACAGCAAGAGCCGGCGATCGGAGAAACTGTGCCCCAGATGCCCCTCTAGATCGGCCAAGCGATCGGCGTAGGCCCGCAGATCGTCCGATGCGGGGATGGGAGACTGGGCAGAGCGCGGAGGCGTCATCGCGAAATGGATGGGCTGGCGATCGGAGATCCGAGCGCGGACTAGCTCGCCGAGCGCGGCGGCAGCGCGACACACCAGGCAATGGTCTCGGCGCTCGCCGCGTCAGGGACGCGAACCTTGGGGGCAAGACAGATCTTGGCCCCGGCACCGGGGCAGGCCGCCGTACCGCTCACCCGACAGCCCTTGCGCTCACAGCCCTTGCGGGCTTCGAAGGTGTCGTTGCCGGTGTAGCGACAGTAGTCCTTGCACGCGTCGCTGCTGCCTCCGCCGCAGCTATAACAGCCGTCGGCCCGCGCCGCCTGCGGCAGGAGTGCCGTCCCCCAAAGACCGAGCCAAAGAGCCAGGCCCCAGGAAAAACCCCGACGACGGGGCGACACAAACCGATGATGGGTAGATGAGCGATGCATGGCGTCCTCCTCCGATCGACAAAAGCTATCTTACGTAGATTGGAGCGCTGTAGAGGTATGGGTATTCATGTGCAAACG
>DAORCZ010000326.1:0-8204 GCA_035345735.1 Pseudomonadota bacterium
GCTTGAGCTACCGGGCGCGACGTACTTCCAGTGCACCCACAGCGACTCGGGCAAGAGCGCCGCCAGGATCTCACGGTAGCCGCCGGGAAACTCGCAGGTCTCGACGCCGTACTCGGCAAGCTCGGCGGCGGTCGCCATCGACAAGCGCAGCACGGTCTGCTGCGGCGAGCGCTCAAGCGGCCGGGCGGCCAGAAACAGCGCGTCGTAGGCCCGTCGCGCCAGCTCGACATAGGCCGGCGCAAAGACGCGCGCATAGTCCTCGGGCCGGGGCCGCAGCTCACTGACCAGCAGCAAGCCCTCGTGCGCCGAGATCGCCTGCAGCGGACGAGACAGCAGCGCAAACGCACTCTGATACAGGATCTGCCGTGGCAGGCCAGCCAACGGGATCAGGGGGGCCATCGGCGATAAAGACGCAGCAGGCTTGGGCGGCTCGGAGGTCTCGGACATGGGTCGCTCCTAGCGGGGCAAGGTTTGCTCTAGCTCAGAGAGGCGCTTCTCAAATCGGTCGCGCAGGTGCAGACAGTGCCAGGCCAAAAGGACGCCACCGTCGCTGGTGCGGACGGCACGGATCGGCATCGACTCCGGTGGGCCCATAAGTCCGTGGTCGCGCTGCGGCACCGGCTGGCCACTGTGCTTGGCCCAGCCGTCGGCGCGCTCGGCCACTTTTTGGGCCCAGCTCTGCAGCCAGGCGTCGTCGAGAGAGACGCTGCTCTTGGGTAGGTAGGCCGCGATGTAGTGATCGGTGATCACCTTCTGCCCCGGCCCCACCGCGCCTTCGCGCTGGCGTGAGCCCAGAATGAACACCATCTTCAGCGGCCGCGTGGTGCTCAGCGGCCCGTCGTAGCAGATCAGGTTGCTGAGGTTTTTGTACACAAACGGCTCGCCGACCTCGGCCGGACAGCCGGCCCGCTCGACGAGCAGGCGGTCGGAAAAGAAGCGGTCGCGCTGGGCCCGCAGGTTCTGCCCACGCCAGATCAGATAGCCCAGCGAGGCGACCACCGACAGCAACAGGAGGAGTGCGATAGAGAGCGGCATGCGTGACTTCACTTCAGATTCTGCGCGGCTGCCTGGCCCTTGAGGGCGTCGCGCAGCACCTGATAGTTGGGGATGCGTGATGGGAAGTCGTTGATCGCCCGGATCAGCGCAGGGATGCTGTCGGGATTCTGGCTCGCCATCGCCTGCGCCTGGGTTGCAAACCACTGCGGATGGTCGCGCACCAGGAGGCGGTATAGCTCCATGTCCCAGGTGCCAGGCTTCTTCTGCCAGCCCTGCGCCAGCTTGACCGCGGCATCGGGCACACGGGGGCGAATCGCCTGCACGATCGCGACCAGGTCTTTGGGATTGGCGGCAACCAGCCGGTCGAGGTGTTCGACGAACCACGGCGGATCGGCGTGCGCGATCTGGGTGTAAAGACTCGCGCTGCCTTGGCCGGGGGTGAGTATCCGCTTGCGAGCCAGCAGGGTCAGCTGTTCCTGGGCCCCCTGCTTCGCGGCCGCGTCAAAGCTCGCGGGGAGCGCACGCAGCGTGTCGCCAAGCTGGCTCAGGTCGGCGGGGTTGGCCGCTGCGATGGCATCTAGCTGCGCGACCAGCCAAGCCGGGCTGAGGCTCGTCAGCAAGGCATACAGATCTTTGTTTCCGCCGCCGGGCTTGAGCACCTGCGCTTGCGCGTAGGCACGCGCCGCATCCCCCAGGCGCACCGAGCTTGCTTCGCTTGGGCTGTTCACGACGATGCGCTGGATGGCCTTCAGCAGGTGGGGGCTGCCTTCCGGGTTCGTGCGCAGCAAGTCGTCCATTCGATCGGCGACCCAGTCAGGCTCGGTCCGCAGCAGCACGGAATAGATCGTCGCATTCCAGCGCCCCGGCGACAGGGCATCGTGCTTGGCCAGCTCGCGCGCGTCGCCCGGTTGCGCACACAGCGGTTGCGCAAGCTGCCAGAGCTTGTGTTCCTGTGTCCGCGGCTCGGCTCCCAGTGTCTTGTCAGCGACCCCCGCAAACAGCCCGCGATCGCCTCTTAGGAGCGCAAGCGCGCGGTGGCCCGCCTCGGGCAGTCCGAGGATCGAGAGGCTGTTCAGTGCGGCCCCGCGCACCTCGGGCGAGGGATCGGTGAGGGCCGCGTTGATCGTCGCCAGCACGGCTCCCTGGGGCGGTGTCTTTGCCAAGCGTACGTACAGGCGAGCGACCCACAGACCTGGCCAGGGCTCCGCCGCCGACGCGCTGGGCCGCAGGCTCCCCCGCAGCGCATGCAGCGTCACGTCGCCGACGTTGTCCGGCGTGACTTCAATGCCATCGATGCGCCGTGGCAGGGTCGAAAGAGGATGTCCAGCGCAGGCCCAGTCGCGATAAATCCCAGAGGCCTGAGTCGCCGCATCCGGTGCCGGCCCCGCTGAGTCATCGAGAAGCGAGCTTGCTTCCAGCGCCTCATGCACATGGCAGCGGCACAAGTACAGTCGAGCGCTGGCTCGTCGCAGCAGCGGAGATGTCGCCAGGTCTGTTCGTTCGTAGAGCTCCGTCCGCTCGGCCGGTGTCGGCCATCGCTTGAGCTGCAGGTTAAAGACGTAGCGCACCCAAGCTCCGCAGCCTTGACAACGCAGGCGGTTGCAGCCCCGAACCGTCAACCCGGGCGCATCGTAGTCCAGTGGCTCTTCGGGCGGCGGCTGCGCGACCGCGGCGACAAAGCCTCCTCCGTGACAGAAATTGAGAGTGGGCATGGCAGCATCAGACGAGGCGAAGGCCGGGGGAGAAGACATGTCGATCCCTTACAAAGGCTATTCTGCCTCATGCGTCGGGCTGGGTGTTGACGTGGGCGCCGGTTGGTTCAAGTCGCTCGGCAAGTAGCCATTGCGCATCATGATGGCCATCAGCTGCTGCTCGCTGAGTCCGGTGCTCGCCGGCGAGTAGGGCAGGCTCGGATCGTAGCTGGAAGTCGGGGTCTGGAAGCCCTGCGCCGCTGAGGCGATCTCGTGGAAGCTGTGCGCTTCGATGCCGATCAGCTGCGACATCGCCGCCAGGCGGGCCATCGCCGGATCCGCCCCCAGCATCTCGGCTCCCGTCATGAAGCGGAACGTGGTGCCCGAGATGCCGGCCTTAAGTGGCATCGCCGACTGCGTCGCATCTTGGACAAAGTCGGCGCTCGGCTTGACCATGTTGGCGACGGTGCCGACGTTCCAGGGCAGCACTCCGCCATTCTGTTTTGCGGCTTCCAGCTCGCGAGGGCTGAGCTGAATGCCGGCCGCTTGTGCTTGCTCGATGGTCATGGTCGTGCGCGAAAGCGCGCTGCCTTCCCCCGTGCCGGTCAGGCTGGTGCCGGCCTGCACGTCCCGATCGCCCATCGCCGCCTGCACCACTTCGGCCGGCAGCGACGGCAGCTTGGTGTCCATATTCTGTCCCTTGGCATCCGCGAAGCCGGCATGCTGAGAGTCCAGCGCCTTGGCTGCCAAGAAGTCTTTCACGACCTGCTTCTGCAAGTCCTTGTTCGTCGGATCCTGGGCCAGCAGATCCAGAGCGGCCTGATTCTTGGCCTTGGTCTGGAACAGCGCCATCTGCGCTTCGAGACGACCCAGATCGTCGCCGCCGAACTGAACCGCCGGTCCACCCTGCGCGTCGGTGCCAAAGGTCTGACGGAGCCGTTCGAGGCCACCCGGCATCACCGCGTCCATCGCCATCATCTCGTTGAACTTGCTGAGCGCAATCGCCCGCTCGCGCACGTTGCCGCTGGTAAGGACGTCCAGCATGGTGTTCGGGTCCTGCCCAACGGCGCCGGCCAGGCCCGAGCTGGCATCCATGCCCAGCTTGCCGACCTTGGTCTCTAGGCTGTCGCCGTGCATGCGCGAGATGTAGTCGAAGGCCTTCTCGCACATCATGTCGAGCGTCGGCCTGACCGCTGCCTCCACCTCGGGACTCAGGGCCAGCGCGGTCTCGAACGACTGACGGCGGGTCTGCAGCGCCTGCGCATCGTCGCCGTGTGCTAGGCGGGCCTCGCCCTGCGCCGCCAGAAGCTCAGGCAGGCGCTCGGCAAGCTGGGCCTTGGCTTCGGCCGCCGCCTTCAGCTGGACCGGGTCGGGCTCTTGCCCCTTCTTCGGCTGGTAGTTCGCCTGCTCGGCGAGGTCGAAGGCTTCCTGCGCCGTCAGCGGCTTCTTTGCGGCCTGCTCTTCGACGGCCTGCGGCGTGGCCTTGACCTTGCCATCGACGAGGTCCTGGTCGGTCGCAGCGACGACTTTCTCTGCCTCGGCAACGGTCTTTTGTTTGGCCGCTTCCTGCTCTGGCGAGACCTGCTGCTTGCCGCCCTGCGCTTCGGCGTCGACCTTGGCCTTCACATCGCTGACATCGTCCGCAGCGTCGCTGGTCGGCGCGGTCTTTTTGCCCTCGGGCGTGGCCTCGGCCTCGGTCGGCTTTTGGCTCGATGTGGCCGCCTCATCCGGGCCCTGATCGGCTGGCTGTTGCGCGCTCTGCTTGGCGGTCTTTTTGATCTCGGCGCGAGCATCGGCGACCGAGTCCAGCGCGCCGGTCAGACCCGACTGCCCGACGACGGTCAGCCACTGCTTGGCGATGTCTTCCGGACGGCCGCTGTACGCCGCGGGGTTGATGGCGTTCTGCGCTGCGCCGCCGGCCATGCCGCTGACGCCGCCCTTGAACGCCGCCCAGGCGTAGGGGTTTGCGCCCTGCGGGCCGTTGCCCATCGCGTGACCGGTACCGGCCGCCGCGCTGCCCGATAGGAAACCGCCCGCCATGCCGGTGCCGACCTGGCTGCCCATGCCTTTGAGGAAGTCGCCGAAGTCGCCCTGATAGTTGGCTTCGTTCATCAGACCGGCGGCGGTGCTGTCGATGCCGCCCTTGAGCGTGCCCGACAGGCCGCCCTTAAGCATGGTCTGCATCAGCGTCGCGTTCTTGGGATCAGCGATGCCGACTAGCTTGTTGAGCTGACTGTCGATGCCCGGCAGCTTGATCAGGCCGGCGCTCGCCGCACTGGCCAGCGTGGTTAGCGCGTCGATGCCGATGTCTTCCAGGGCATAGCCGCCCTCTTGCATCACGCCCTTGACCGCCATGCTGCTGGCCCCGCCGAGCAGCGCCGACAGCGCGGCGACGACGGCCGGGCTGGCCGTGCCGGCGCTGGCGATCGACACCACGGCACCGACCACGACGGCCGTGCCCGTCGCCAGGGCATTCGTCGCCGAGTCCTTGGCGGCTTGGTAGTTTTGGACATCCTGTCCCTGGTACTCAGTAAGAGTACCCAGTCGGGCCTTCTGCTCCTCGGTGAAGCTGCCGTCTTTGCCCTTCTGGCCGGCGATGGCATTGATGCGCTGGTGCTGATAGTCCAGCACCTCGCCCGAGTTCGAGAACAGGTCGGTAAACCCGCGCGAGAACCAGTTGCTGCCGCTGCCGCGATCGAACTCGTACGCTTCGTTGGCGCGGTCGATCATCTCCTGCGGCGTCTCGGGCTTGCCTTTGAGCATCTGCCCGATCTCAAAGCCGTCGCGGCCGCTGCATTCAGAGCCCAAGAGCTTGTCGAGATCCTGGCCGTACTTCTCTTTGTAGACCTTGCGCAGGTTGTCGATGTCGGTCTTGCTCTTGCCTTCCAGGGTCTTGCGGATCAGCTCTTCGTTGGTGCCCAGCCCGTCGGTGGCGTACTTCAGCGCGAACTCGTCGCTGATCTTGCCGCTGTCCTTGAGCTGGTTCGCCTTCTCCAGATCCAGGCCGCCCATCTCGTTCTTGAGCATCTGGTCGAAGCTCTGGCCGCCCTTGCCGCCGTACTGGCGGTTGTATTCGGCGATCAGCTTCTCGCGCTCTTCCTTGGACTTGCCCTCCATCGACTTGAAGATGGCTTCTTCGTCCGTGCCCCAGAAGTCGTCGGCAGCCACCTTGACGCGCGCCGCATCGGCGGCCGACTTATCGCCTTTAAGTAGATTGTCGGCGACGTCTTTTTCGGCCCCGGAAAACTCCCTGCCGAGCGCGCCCTGCAGCGTCTCGCCGGTCTTTTTCTGATAGGCGGCGGCCAGCGCCTTGCGCTCGTTTTCGTCTTTGCAGCCTTCCAGCGCCTTGTAGACGGCATCCTCGTCGGTGCCCATGCCCAGGAAGCCGCCGTTCATCGCCTCGTCCAGGCGTACGGCATTGGCCTTGTTGCTGTCGCCCTCTAACAGCGCCTGCGACAGCGACAGGTCGTTGCCCGACATCTCGCTTTTGAGCATGTCGTCGAGGCTGGTGCCGGTCTTCTTCTGATACGCCTCGACCACCTGCTTGCGCTGCGCCGGATCTTTGATCCCCTCCAGCACCGACTGGATCTTGCCCTCGTCGGTGCCCATGCCGAACAGGCCGCCGTTCGCGGCATTGTCGAGCGCCGCCACCGCCGACTCGACGGGATCGGCCTTCAGGCAGGCCTCGGCTTCTTTGAGATCCTTGCCGCCTAGCTCGCCCTTGATGTCGTCATCGAGGCTGCGCCCGAAGTGATCTTGGTACTCGGCCTTGATCGCCGCGACCTCGGCCGCTGACTTGCCACGCAGCGCCCCCAGCAGGGCGTCTTCGTCGGTACCCCAGCCGTCCATGGCCTTGAACAGCTTGTTGGCGCTGTCGCGCACCATCTTGGGATCTACCGGCTTTTCCTCGGTCTTGACGCCGGCCGGCGGGGGATTGTTGGGGTCCGTGGCGGCCTTGGGATCCTGCGTCTTGCCGGCGTCTTTGGTGACGTCCTGGCTGGCCTTGGGAGCCGGATCGTGGGTCGGTGCCGTCGTCGGTGGAGGCGGAGCCGCCGGAGGGGCCGGCGCTTTGTCCCCCCAGCCAAAGGCGTTGGTAATCGACGAGAAAAAGCCGCCGCCGCCCCCCTTGGGCTCTGCGGTCTGCTTGGGTTTGGCAGCCTCTTGCGTACTACCGCCACCGAACCAGCCAAAGAACGACATCCCGGACTCCTTACGAACTCGGCCGACACAGCGCCCCCAGCCAGGCCGCCACGTCCTGCCCCCGGACCCTGCAAGCTAACACTTTCTTCATTATCGGCGATGGGCGGCCCCAGGTGCGTGTCTTTCACCGGCGCGACGGCTGCCCAAGGCCCCAAGCCATCCGCCTGGGGACGCCTGGCTCGGCCGCGATGGACAGCCGGCCTCCGGTGCCGCTGCGCCTCAGGGCATCGCCTGCACGTCTGCCGGGCGAACTTTGTCGCAAGGGGGAGAAAGGGGAGCGAGCTCCGACTCCGGAATCGTCGTCCAAAGCGGACTGCGTCAGCATCGCAAGGCGCTTCGGCTTGCTATTTCATTACCACAGTCATTGCGATAAATGTTGTTTTTCTATTCTGTGCGGAAACGAGGTATTGCCTGAATGCATGGCCAAAATGGCATCAGAATCACCTTGTCTATGCGCTAATGATGCGTGCGTGAATGACTACTCAAAATGCCAGAGAATACCCTGCTTTCCATCCTCTCCCCGCGGCCGTCAGCGGAAACCGCCCTACATTCGTAATTCAATAATTTGCGGATCTGCCGAGACGTAGTGCACAAGACTAAATGCCAATATTTGTGACTGGAACAGTGGTCGATTTGTGTTTTTCATTGGCGGACCTGAGCGCGGGAGAACTGGGCTGGCTGGCCCTGCCAGCCCCTGCGCTGACTTCGCATCGTGATCTCGCACAGCGCCAGCGCGTGACTGCTGCGAAACCGCGTCCCCGTCGCGATCGCCGCCCTGCCGCCGGCAGTCCCCACCACAAACGCGGCGCTCGCTGGGGCAGTAGCCCGCAACCAGACACACGGAGGCCTTGCGCCGCTTGTCGGCCTTCCCCCTTTTTTCGCAGCACGTCCTGCCGCATCGTCCTGAACACCTGGATGCGCTGCCCTTGGGGAACTTGGGATCTTGCATGGCAGCTTGCTTCTGACCGATGGATTTGTCGATAACCTTCAAGACTTTGACGGCCGCTGGACATATCAGCCTTGGCTGGAGGCACAATAAGCAATAGTTTCACTTACGCGGGTGCTATGATCAATGCAGGGACCTTTCAAAGAGTATTCACAATGCACGGATTAGATGAGAAAAACGAAGCGCCTACGTTTTGGGAGCGGTTAAGTCACCAATACGATTGGGGCTACACCTGCGAGAGGTACGGTCTTGACGATCCGCGATTTCAGGCTGCCGCAGCGGAGACCCACCAAGACTGGGAAGACAGCGGCGAAAAAATCGACCCGGTGGCACTGCTTCTGGGGGACATGGCGGGTGTCGCCGTCGGTATG
>DAORCZ010000327.1:0-1464 GCA_035345735.1 Pseudomonadota bacterium
TGCAGAAGCTGCGCGATATCCGCAAGGCCAATCAGGTCTTCCGCGCCGAAGAGTCTGCGCCACCAGACGCCGCTCCGGCGATGGGCGGACGCAGTCATGATGGGGTGCGGCCGGTGCGTCCAGCGACGGCGGGCGCGATTCCAGCACTGCGTCCAGGCGGCCCGGCCAGCAAGCCGGCCGAGGCGATGGTCCGCCTCGACCAGGATGACTTTCCCGAAAAGCCGACGGTGGTCGTCGATCCCGGTGCAGTCGACAGTCCGGCGATGGCCGCAGCGGCCGCAGCAGCGGCGCTTGGGCGTTCAAACCCCGGCATGCATGCGATGGGACCGCCGCCCCCGATGCCGATGCCGCAGGCGTCCTCGTATGCCGCCGCCGCGGCGTCGCAGATGGGGGTTCAGCCGGTCGTTGGGCAGTCTGGCTCGGTGTCACCGTACGCCGGCTCAGCTTCCAACGTCACACTGCCAAGTGCTGGTCTCTCGACCGAGCGCTCGCAGACCGCTCCTGGCCGACGGCGCACGCTGCTTATCGTCGTCGCGGTCATCGTTATTGCGGTGCTGGCTCCGGTGATCGCGCTCATTGTGCGGTCGACCAGCAACCGCGGCAGCGACGAACACGGCGATCCCAGCGGGAACTCTGACACGCCCGGCAAGAAGCCGCCGACCCCGCCGAATCCGCCCACGCCCAAAGACCCAGAGGTCAAGGCGACCCCCGATCCGACACCGGACAACACCCCGGACAAGGGAACGAAGAAGGGGACTGGGGGCAAGAAGAAGCCGCCGGTGAAGGGTAAGTCGGACGGCGGCAAGAAGCCCGAGGCGCCCAAGAAGGGCGACGCGGGGAAGAAAGACACCACGTTCTAGCCCGCCCACTCGCAGCCGCTTCTTTCCTCTCTCCATTTTGTCGGACGGCGTGATATCTGGGCGGTATGTCGACCGCTGATGTCTCGGATGTCCCCCCCCCACCGTCCCACGCCGATGCCTCATCGCTGCCGCTGCAGCTAGACGGAGCCGCCGTCATCCTGGGAGCGTCCAGCGGCTTTGGCGAAGCCATTGCCCTCGAGCTAGCCAGACGCGGCATGGACATCTATGGCGTGCACCTGGACCGCCGCAGCACCATGCCCCACGTCGAGGGTATCGTCGCGCAAATCCGCACGCTCGGACGGCGCGTCGAATTTTTCAACGTCAATGCGGCAGACGAAGCGAAGCGCAAAGAGGTCATCGATCGCGTCGCTGCGGCCACCACCGGAGCTGTCGGGCCCAGCGTCCGCGTGTTCGTTCACTCGCTGGCCTTCGGTACGTTGCGCCCGTTCGTTCCTCCACCGGGCAGCGGCGGCGGAGACCTGATCGGCAAAAGCCATCTGGAGATGACCTGCGATGTCATGGCGCACTCGCTCTTGTACTGGACGCAGGATCTCGTAAGCCGGGGCCTGCTTGGACGAGGCTCGCGCCTGTTTGCCATGACCTC
>DAORCZ010000327.1:1564-8199 GCA_035345735.1 Pseudomonadota bacterium
ATCTCGTAAGCCGGGGCCTGCTTGGACGAGGCTCGCGCCTGTTTGCCATGACCTCAGCCGGCGGCCACCGTGTGATCGGTAGCTACGGTGCCGTCTCGGCAGCCAAGGCGGCGCTGGAGTCGCATATTCGCCAGCTAGCGTACGAGCTTGCGCCGCGCGGCATCACTGCCAACTCGCTGTGTGCTGGCGTGACCGATACGCCAGCCCTGCGCAAGATTCCCGGCAACGAAGAAATGATCCGCGTCGCGACTGCACGCAATCCCGCAAAGCGCCTGACGACGCCGCAGGACGTCGCCAATGCCGTGGCCGTGCTGGCCCACCCGCTGGCCGGCTGGATCACCGGCAACGTCATCAACGTCGACGGTGGCGAAGACATCGCCGGCTAGCCCTCGGGCAGCGGCGGCAGGTAGCGGTAGTAGTCGATATCAGCGAGCGAGCCATCGTTGGCGCGCAGCATCCGCGGCATACGGGCTTCGAATTCAAAACCAGCCCGCTCGGCCACGCGCCGACTGCGATCGTTGCGGACATCGATGTGAAGCTGCACCCGCTTGGCGCCGAGTTCGCGGACGGCGTAGCCGACGATGCCACGCACGGCTTCGGTGACGTAACCCTGACCGGCAAACGACTTGCGGACCCAGTAGCCGACCTCGAAGCGAGGCACGGTCCAGTCGATGCGCGAGAGGCCGCTCGACGCCACGAGCTGACCTGTGCCTTTGACAAAAGCTAGCAGCCACAGGTCCTCTCGTCGCTGCCACTTGGCGACAGCATCCCGCATCAGCTCTTCGCACTCCTCGGCGGTGGGAAGCTTGCGTGCCCAGGGTAGCCAAGGCGTCAGTTCGTCCCAGGTCTCACAGACCGCGGCATGAAGCTCCGATCCATCCCCCGCTCGCGGCGCCCGCAGGTCCAGGCGCTCCGTCGAAAAATGGTCGGGGAAGTTGAGCAGGATGGGATTCATGGCGGGCTCCTGGATTCAGCGCGCAGCCGGCGGCGGAAGGAGCGGAGTCAGGCGCTCCCACAGGGCGGCAGCGACGGCAGACTTGGGCAGCTTGGGCAGGGCCTCGACATCTGGCTCGCCCCCCGGCGGGAGCGCGCGGCGGATGACGGTCACTCGGTTGTCGTCGGCGCCGAAGCCCGATCCCGGCTCGCTGACGTCATTGGCAACGACCACGTCGCAGCCTTTTTTTTCCAGCTTGCCGCGAGCGTAGGACACGACGTCATGGGTCTCGGCTGCAAAGCCCACAAGGAGCGGCTGCCGGCCGGCTCCTCGTCGACGGCCAAGCTCGGCCAGGACATCGAGCGTCGGCTCTAGCTGCACGGTGAGTCCCGCGCTGAGCGTGTTTTTTTTCAGCTTCTGGGCTGCGACCTGGGCCGGACGAAAATCGGCGACCGCGGCGGTCATGATGACGGCATCGAGATCGCCGGCCGCCTGGGCCGCGAGCACCTGTTCGGCAAGCTGCGCCGCGCTCTCGATATCGATTCGCTGCACACCTGGCGGGGTTGGCAACGCGACGGGGCCTGCCACCAACACGACCTCGGCTCCGCGCTCTGCTGCCGCCGCGGCGAGCGCAAACCCCATCTTTCCCGACGAGCGATTGCCGATAAAACGCACCGGATCGAGCGCCTCGTACGTCGGCCCCGCCGAGATCAGCACCTTCCGACCGCTAAGTGGTCGCGCCGGGGGAGCCAGTCGTTCAATGACGCGAGCCACGATCTCGACGGGCTCGCTCATGCGGCCGGCGCCGACCCAGCCGCAGGCTAGCTCGCCGGCGTCGGGACCGACGAGCTGGGCCCCCCGCGCAAGCAAGCGCTGCACGTGCTCTTGCACGGTCGCGTGCTGCCACATGTTGACGTTCATCGCCGGCGCCAAAAGCAGCGGCGCGCGACAGGCCAGAGCGATCGTCGTCAGAAGATCATCCGCCAAGCCCAGCGACAGCCGTGCCAGCAGGTCAGCAGTAGCCGGGGCGATCAAAAGCAGCTCGGCCCGATCCGCCAAGTCGATGTGGCTGATGCCCGAGCCACCCGCTTCGCGACTCAGATCAAACAGGTCGGTGCCGACGGCGTTTCCCGATACCGTCGCCAAGGCAAGCGGCGTCACGAACTGCGCCGCAGCAGCCGTCATGACGACGTTCACCACCGCCCCAGCACGGGTGAGCTGACGCACCAGCTCAGGCGTCTTATACGCCGCGATACCGCCGCTCACCCCAAGGAGAACTCGCCGACCAGAGAGCGGTGCCGGCGTTTGCGTACTCGCCATGACTAAAACACTCGCTCAGGGACGAAGATCTCGTCGCCCGGCTGCAGATAGAACGTGCTCTTGCCCTCGGAGACGTCGCGCAAGTTGACGGTGGAGCTGTCGGACTTGCCGTCGCGCACCCGGGTCACGCGGATGCGATCGCGAGCCGCCATCGCGGTCAGCCCACCAGCGCTGCTAATGACTTGCACCAGCGTCATCGACTCGACGAAGTTGAAGCTGCCGGGGTGGTGCACTTGGCCGTAGATCGTCACCTTCTTGCTGTTGATCTCTTTGACGAACACGTTGACCTGCGGCTGCTTGATGAAGCTCTGCAGGCGCTCGCGAATGGCCTCGGCGACCTGGGCAGCGGTCATGCCCTTGACCGGCACGCGCCCGATCAGCGGAAAGTCGATGCTGCCCTCCGGCGAGACGCGGTAGGTGTTGTTGAGCTCGGGCTCGCCATAGACGCGCACCTCGAACACATCGGCTGGGCCGAGGCTGAGATCGACGGTTGGGGGTCGCTCGACGTCGCGCACCACCTGGCCAGTCTCGGCAGGACAAGCGGCCCCCAGGCCCACGAGCGCCGCAGTCAGCAGCCACAGCGCAAGTCGGCTAGTACGCCAGATCGGCTTTGAACAAGAGGACATGTTTTGCGAAGGCCGCGTCGTTGCGAGTGCCGGTGCCGTCGACAAAACCGAAGTCGGTCTCGTTATCGAGCACGCTGTAGCTAGCGCCCACTTCCAAGAAGGTCAAAGGACGGTAGGTGGCTTCGGCGGTGAGGGCAACCAGAACATCGCTGCGCGTGGTGACGCCGTTGCGATAGGCGCGATAGCCGAAGGTCGGCGGCGCTACCAGCGTGCCGTACCCTCGGAAGTAGGTATCGAACTGGGCGCGAACCAGCAGGCTCCGCCACAGCCCATGCTCGTAGTGGACATACAGCCGGTCGTCGACGAAGTAGCTGGCGTAGATCGAGTCGAAGAAGTCGCGCGCATACCCCGCCGAGAGGCGCATGCGCGACAGCAGGTGCAGCCGCGCTTCCAGACCTCCGACGAACCCGCTGTAGCTAACGCCCCCCAGGTTGCCAATCAGCTGCGCCGTCGCGGGCGGCGGCACGTTGTGATGCAGGCTGTTGCCATAGCCGAGGTAAAGCGAAGCGCCCAGCCAGCGCCACAGCATGCTCTGCGCACCGGCAATGATGCGCAGCGGTGCCGAGGGCGGCAGCGGCGATCCCGAGCCGTAGAAGCTGACGTACGACGAGCGCACCTCCAGCCGCACCAGCGTCTCGGGCAGCACGCGGAGCTGACCGTAGAGCTGGATATCGTTCGACAGGGCGCGGCTGCGCTCAAGCTCGCTCTGCACGTAGTGGTCGACGCGAAACGACTCGGCGAGGCCAATCTCTAGCGGACCCAGCCCCGGGCGATACGTGCCGAGCAGCCCCAGACGGTCGAAGATGCGCGGCGCAAACGTCTGGTTGCTGGCGATTTCCAGGTTTCTGGCGTCGTTGGTCACCAGGAATTGATTCCAGGCTCGCAGCGACAGCGGCCGACCGCGAAACAGCGTCAGCTCGGCATCGCTCTGCGCGTTGACCTGGGCCATGTTGCCGACGCGATAGTCGGTCGAAAAATACTGGCGATACTCAATCGCGGCGCCGACCCGGAACTCCACCGTGGGCAGCGTGTTGTCCAGGCGCTGCGGCGGCAGTGTAGCCAGGTCGACATGGGCTCGCAGGCGCAGCACGCCCGAGTGAGCGGACTTGCTCGCCAAAAGTGGATTGCTGTCATAACCCAGCTCGGCTGCGACGCCGGGATGCAGGACCAGGCCGTCGCGCAGCACGCGGATGCCGGGACCCTCGCGGAATACCTGGCCGGGATAGACCTCAAAGGGCCCATACGTCACGTACTGCGCGCGGGCCGGGCTGGCGAGTGCCAGCAGCACAGCCGCTAAAGACAGCGGGCCGCAGAGCCCGGGGCGGCGTCCAGCCGAACGTCCATGCGTCGGCGTGGGCCCACGGGGGGCGGCCTCTGCCGGGCTCGGCGTGATTGCACCTCGCGTCATGGCCCCCCAGTTTTACCTGGCCTGGCGAAAGGCGCTGGCCGGGTTGGGGCGGCTGGGAAGTTCCAGGCGCAGCGTGTTGGGCTTGGCAAGCTCAGTCGGGCCTGGCTGCGGGTCGTCAAGCTGGCCCGGTCCGGCGACGGTCACCGTCGTGGGCTTGGCGGCAACGGGCACCGACCCCCCGCAGCTTTCAGCGGCACCGCGCAGACTGCGTCCCAACCGCAGGGCCTGCTGTGCCCGTCCTTGCTCCGTCTGGGCCCGTGACGCATCCCCGGCCTGATTGGCCGACTCCCAGGCGACTCGCGCGGTTTCTGCGCTCTCCAGTGCTTGCGCCAGCGCGCGCTGTCTTTCGTAAAGGCAGATCTCGCGGACCTTGTCGCCGCCCTTCTGGGCTGCGGCCCGCTGGGTGGTGACCTCGTGCAGCGCCGACCGAAGCTCGCGCAGAAGCGCGACAAACTCGACGGGACGCTCGGCCGAAGGGTCCGTCGCCGGCGGCTTGGCGACCGCGGCGGGCGGGTTGTCCGAGCGCGATTCTGTAGGTTTTTCCGTCGCTGAAGGAGGCTCAGCGGCCGAGGCGACAGTCACCGCCCAGCCAGCCAGCCCAGCCAGCAGAAAGAGCGGTCCGCGCGCACCGCGCGTCCTTCCCTCCCGACTGCTCTTCCGACGCGGCTTAGGCTGATACATCGACTGATCCACGCTCCACGAAGATTATTTTACGACGGTACGGGGGTCAAATGATACCGTTCCGCCTGTCCCCTCATTTTCCCTCTCCTGGCTGAGCAACCACCGTGAGCAAGTCCCCGGCCGAGCGAGACTTCCTGCCGAGCGCAGCCCACGACCCGAGCGCAGCCCATAAAAAAATCCTGAACGCCTTGGGCCTGCTGTTGCTTCTCTGCCCGCTCCTCGGCGGGACGGCGGACCGCCCCTACACGCTCTGGATGACCGCCGGGTCGGCCCTGCTGTGCCTGGTCAGCGGCCGGCATCGTCGGCCTCAGCCGACGGTGTCCTTCGTCGCACTCAGCCTGCTCTCGGCGCTGCTGCTCGCGCTATTGCAGACCGTGCCGCTGCCGCCGGGGCTGCGCGCCCTGCTGGCGCCGGGCAGCGATGACGCGCTGCGACAGATCTTGGCGGGCCTGCCCGCTCCGCCACAGGCACCGTCGGCCTGGCTGCCGCTGTCGGTGGATGTCCCAGCCACGCTACACGGTGCACTGACGCTGGCCGGAGGGCTGTGCCTGCTCTTATCCCTGAGCCAGGTGCAGCCTGGCACCTCATCGCCCGGCCTCGCGGGCGCCCCGCGACTGTACCTCTGGCTCGTACTGCCGCCGCTGGCGGTCTGCCTGCTCGGCGGGCTAGCGGCGCTGGGGCTGCCCTTGCCATCGCCGGTCGCCGTCCCCGGAGCCGGAGCGACGCGAGCCCTCCTCGCCGCCGGCCTCTATAACAGCAACCACATGGCCGCTTTGGCCGGCCTCGGTGCGCTGCTGACACTCGGACTGGCTCTCGTGCCGTCTGATCCGGATCGGCGCTGGCTGCCCGCGCCCCTCCTGGCCGGCTGTGCGCTATGCAACGTCGCGCTCTTGGGAACGCTGTCGCGGGCCGGCATCGCCACCTGGCTTCTGGCCCAGGCGCTGCTCCTTGCCGCGACCTACCGCCGCTCGCCACGACGGCTCGACCGAGTCAGAGTGCTGCGCCTGGCTTTCGCCGGTCTCTTGTGCGCAGGACTCTTGGCCGCCCTCCTCGCCGACCGGGCGCCCGCTTTGCTACACGAGCGGCTCGCCGGACTGAGCCGGGCTCAGCTCTTCGCACCGGGCAGCAAGCTGCACATCTGGCGCGAGTCTCTGCCGCTCCTCCGCGGTCACCTCCTCCTTGGGGTCGGGCACGAGGCGAGCGAGAACCTGCTGCAGCACGTGCACGTCCTTTCGGGACGGATGCGCTTTGTCTACCTGGAAAACCAGTGGCTGCAGCTGATGCTCGACTTCGGCCTGCTCGGAGCGGTCGTCATCCTTGCCCCCCTCGGCCTGGCCCTGCGCGATGCTTGGCGCCCACCGCTCATGCCTCTCCCTTCGGTGTTGCGGCTGGCGGCCGGCCTCTCGCTCGCGGCGCTGGCGGTCCACAACCTGTTCGACTTCAACCTCGCGGTCTTGGGCGTGGCCTGGCCCGCCCTCGGCGTGGTGTCACTGCTGCAGCGCCCGCGCTTCTGGCTGCCGACCTGGGCCTGGCGCCTACTACCCGCGCTGACGCTGCTCGGTGTCGCGCTGGTTTTCCGCTTTGCGCCTTCGCACGACGAAGACGGAGCCCTCCTGCGCCGCCTCGCCGAAGACCCCAGCACGCCGCTTCCCGAGGTCGTGGCACG
>DAORCZ010000328.1:0-8188 GCA_035345735.1 Pseudomonadota bacterium
TCTTCGAGAACGGCCAGCTGCTGGGGGCGCCGCGCGGGCGCTACCTGCATCGGCTCATAGCCATCGGGCAGCGGTAACCCCATCCAGTTGCAGAGGATGCTGACGAAGCGCCCGGGGTCCAGGCGATGTGCGCGCAGTGAACCGATCAGCACATCGGCCTGGCCAGCCCCCTTGGCATCGCGCAGACCCAGCTGAGCGCGCAGCACCGGCATCACTGGAGCCAAGGCGGTGTTGCGCAGCTCGGCGAGGCAGCGGAACTCCAAGACGGTGTGGCCGATCGCGCGCGCGCCGCTGATGAACTCGCGTACCAGGCGCGACTTGCCGATGCCGGCCTCGCCGGTGACCAGCGCCGCCTGGGGTGTGGTGTACGAACCGGGCCGGCGCAGCTGATCGGTAAGTAGGCCGAGCTCGCTGCGGCGTCCCACAAACGAGTCGGCGCCCGAAAGACCGCCCCCCAGGGCCGCGGCTTCTCCGCGTCGCTCACCCAGCAGGCTGCCGATGGGAATCGGCTGGCGTTCACCGCACACGGTGGCGACGCCACCTGGTTCAATCTCGGCCAGGGGGGCAAGCAGGCGGCGGGCTTCCGGGCTGACCAAGATTGTTCCGGCCGGCGCGGCGGCTGCCAGGTTCAGCGCGATCGTCGGCGTCACGCCCGTCGGGATCTGGCCACGATTCACCAAGGCCAAGCCGGTGTGCATGCCGATGCGAAACTGCAGCTCCAAGCGATGCGTGACCGCTAGACGCTCGCTGCGTCGTCGGATGTCTTCCGCCAGCTCTAGCACGGTGCGCACTGCCCGCCGGGCATCGGCATCACTGGCCGTGGGAAAGCCAAACAGCACCACCAGGGCATCGCCGAGCTCTCCGCTGACCGTGCCGCCGTAGCGCACCAGGGCATCGCGACAGAGGCGCAGCTGATCACTCAAGATGGGATCCAGCACCTCAGGATCTGCACCATGCTCGCCCGTCGCGACCAGGCGCAGCGAGAAGCCGATGGCGGTGATCTGCCGCCGCAAAAGGCCGGGCTCGGAGACTGGCTGGCCGCCCTCTTCGCGACGGTTTTTGTCTCCGGCCGGCGCGCCGATCAGGCCGACCAGCTCGCCCAGCGGCAGGCGACGAAATTCGGCGTACAGCTTGGCGGCATCAGCGGCCCGCTCGCTGGCATTTTTGCGCAGCATGCGCCGCAGAAAGTCGCCTAGCGGATGTCCCAAAAGCGCTGCCGGAATCGGCACTTCGGCGGGGCTTAAGTGCTGGTGATAGATCTCGGCCAGCGTCGAGCCACTGATCGCCGGTCGGCCGGTCAGGCACTCCAGAAAGACCAGACCCCAGGCGTAAAAGTCGGTTCGCGGTGTTGGCACATCGCCGCGCAGCTGCTCTGGCGCGCAGTACTGCGGCGTGCCCACCAGCTCATGCGAGCGCGTCACGCTTAGAAACGCGGTGTCGCGCGCATCCAGAGTCAGCGTGCTGATTCCAAAGTCGAGCACCTTTACGTGCGTCGACAGGCCCCCGCTAACGACCATGATGTTGGCCGGCTTGAGATCGCGATGCACGATGCCCGCCGCGTGTGCGGAGGCGAGGGCGTCGAGGACCTGGCCCATAAGCTCAGCAGTCCGTTCGACCGAGAGCTGACGCTCGCGATCGAGGAGGCTGCGCAGCGTCTCTCCCGGGACGTACTCATAGACGGCGTAGTAGAAGGCGCCGCCAGCGCCTTCGGTTGTGCTGGCGTTCGCGCGGGTGTGACCTTGATCGAGCAGGCGCACGATGTTGGGGTGACGCAGCGTCGCGCACAGCGCGGCCTCGCGCTCAAAACGGGCGATCTGGTTCGCGGCCATGAGCGGAGTCCACGTCGCCTGCAGCCGCAGGATTTTCACCGCCACGTCTTGCCCGGTGTTGTTGTGCACGGCGCGATACACCGAGCCAAAACCGCCGCTACCCAGCTTGTCGCGCACGCGATAAGCGGGAGCGAGGACCATGGCCAGCTGGGTCGCTACATCGACTTCCGGGAGCGCCCCGTCTCCTAGCGTTGCAGGCGATACGGGTCCGATGGTTAACGTAGGACTTTTCGACATGCAGCCCCCCCGGGCAACGTGATCTAGAACGCTGATTCTCCAATCCCAAGTTCCGCAAAGTCAACGCTGTGATGCACTGCGGTGTCGGGAGTAGCCCCCGGGCCGTCGCGTCGGTGTACGTCGTTGCATTGGCCCCCCCGAATGCGAAATAATGGTTCTGGATGCCGTGGCTGTTGCTGGAATTAGCAGGGGGCGAAGGCCAGTCCTTCCGGGTAGAGAGCAGTGCGGTCACCATCGGGCGCAGCGATGACGCCACGGTCGTGATCGAGCACCGCAGCTTGTCGCGAATGCACGCGACGATCCTGCGCGAGGGGGATGGCTATGTCGTCACCGACTTGGGGAGCAAGAACGGAACCTTTCTGAATAACCAGCGGATCCAGCACGCCAGCCTGAAGGATGGCGATCTGCTGCGCTGTGGCGAGGTCGGCCTGCGGTTTCAGCTGACCCGCGGCGCGCCGCAGCAGACCGGGACCGAGAGCCTGCCGCTGCCGGCCCTGACCTGCTCCCTGCCGATCCGCGGTCAGCCGCTGTCGAGCGATGTCGGGGCGGGCGAAGACACCAGCGAAGGCATGCCGGCGCTCAGCCCGGGCGAGCCCCGCCGCGACAAGCTCAAGACGCTGCTGCGCGTCAGCGAGCTTCTTGCTGAGCCGGGGGAGATCGACGCGGTGCTCAGCCGCATCCTCGATCTGTGCTTCGAGACCCTGCCCATCGATCGCGTCGCCATCCTGCTGGTAAATCCCAGCAACAACAACCAGCTAGAAGCCATGGCCGTGCGCTCGCGCCAGCCGCTGGCTTCTACTGAGCAGGTCTGGAGTCGCCACATCGTCGAGTATGTGCGCACGCACGCGGTGGCCGCGCTGTTTGCCAACACGCGGAACGATCCTCGCTTGGCCCAGGCCTATTCGGTGATGGCGCAGTCGATCTGCTCGTCGATGTGCGTGCCCCTGCGACCGCGGACCGAGATCATCGGTGTGCTGTACGTCGACAACATCACGATGCCGGATCGCTTCGGTCAGTCCGACCTGGCCTTCCTGGCCGGCTTTGCCAACCAAGCAGCGATGGCGATTCACAATGCCCGCCTCTCGCGTGAGCTAGAGCGGCGCGCCGTGCTGGAAAATAACCTGCTGCGCTTCTTTCCCAAGGCCATCTGCAAGCGGCTGATGGAAGCGCCGGCCACCCTGAACGATCCCAGCGAGACCGAGGTGACGGCACTCTTCGCCGACATTAGCGGCTACACCAGCCTCGCTTCCCGCCTGTCGCCGCGCGAGGTCTTCGCGCTGCTCAATGACTACTTTCCGATCCTTGCCGAAGCGGTGTTCTGCTACGAGGGCACGCTGGAAAAGTACATCGGCGATGCGCTGTTGGCAGTGTGGGGGGCGCCATTCCGCAACCCCGACGATGCCCGTCGCGCCCTGGCCGCCGCCGTCGATATGCAGACCGGTGTGCGCAAGCTCTCAGCGGCGTGGGAGTCGCGTCTTGGCATCCCGCTGCGCATCCACATTGGCCTGCACACTGGCCCGGTCGCTGCTGGCAACATCGGCGTCGATTCCTACCTGCAGTACGCCACCATCGGTGATCCCATCAACCTCGCCAGTCGCATCTCGAACTGCGCTGGTCCTGGCGAGATCGTCATTAGCGAGCCGACGCGCCAGGCGCTGGGCGAGAGCCGCTACCCCTGCGAACCGCTCCCCGCCATGCAGCTAAAGAACCACCCCGGCGCTGGGCAGCTTTACCGCGTCCGCTGGCACTAACTGCCAACCTCGCAAGAGCGGTTCACCAGCTCAGCGCTCGTGGCGCGGCAGCGCGGGGGGCTCGCTGAGCGGCCGTTTGCCGCACCGAGCGGACTGTTCGCCGCTAGACGAATCTCTGGTGTGCGGACGTGGTCTACACTGGCGTCATGAAGCGGGAGAGCCAGAGCGCGCTGGGGACTAGTTCACCGACGCGCGTATTCATCGCCGCCGGACTGGTGTTCGCCCTCTTTGGGCTGCTATGCGCCGGCACCACGCTGTGGGAGATGCGCGATCACGGACACCAAAGCGCGCGGATCATCGGCTACTGCCTGGCGGTCTGGGGCGGCGGTTGGGGAACGCTGACGGTGATCGTGGCGTGGTTGGGTCAGCGCGTGCCGGTGCTGCCTCCATCAGGACGCCACATCTTGATTCACGCGGTCATGGCCCTGCTCTGTGGCTTTGGGCATCACCTGTGGTGGACCGCGATGCAGGTTGCCATCCGACCGTACGATGGCATGGGCTTCCAGACCTTCGTCGACGGCGTGTCCAAGCACCTGATCGATCGCGGCTTTCTGGAGAGTGCGCTGTACTTCGCGGTGCTCGGAGTCACCTACGCGGTCGATGGCCAGCGTCGGCTCCGCGAGCGCGAGAGCAAGGCGGCGCAGCTCGAAGCCTCGCTAGCGCAGGCCAAGCTGACCGCGCTAGAGCTGCAGCTACAGCCCCACTTCCTGTTCAACACGCTGCACATGATCGGCGGGCTGGTGCGGCAAGATCGCAAGAGCGAGGCGGTGGAGATGATCAATGGCCTCGCTGAGCTGCTGCGCTACTCGCTCGATCACCTGGGCAAGCACACAGCGACGGTGGAGCAAGAGCTGGCCATCGCGCAGCGTTATCTCGACATCCAGCGACAGCGATTCTCGGATCGGATGAGGGTGGTCGTCACGGTGGCCCCCGAGGCCCGCAAGCTGGAGCTGCCGGCGATGCTGCTGCAGCCGCTGCTCGAAAACGCGGTGCGCCATGGGGTCGAGCGCACCGCGGGTCCGAGTGTGATCGAGGTGTCGGCGCGTACGCACGGCGATCGCCTGGACCTCTCGGTGTTCAACACCGGTGAGCTGGGCGATGTGGAGTCAGGAATTGGCATGGCCAACACGCGGGCCCGCCTGCAGCAGCTCTACGGCACTGCCTGCTCGTTCACGCTCAGCGGCCGGGCTGACGGGGTGGTGGCCGACATCTCGATCCGCCAGAAGGCGACGGCGTGACGCGCGTACTGATCGTGGACGATGAGCCGCTGGCCCGAGACACGGCGCGGCTCGTGCTGGCCGCCGATCCGCAGGTCGAGATCGTCGGGATGTGCTCTGGAATCCATGCCGCTGCCCAGATCGCAGAGCTTGCCCCCGCGCTGGTGTTGCTGGACGTCCAGATGCCGGGCGTCGATGGCTTCGACGTGATCGCCCAGGTCGGGCTGGCGGCGATGCCAGCCGTGGTGTTCGTCACCGCGTATGACGAGTACGCCGTACGCGCCTTCGAAGTGCACGCCATCGACTACGTGCTTAAGCCCTACGACGATCGCCGACTCCTTTCGGCACTGGTGCGTGCTAAGCAGCGCATCGCCGAGCGAGCCCCGCTGGCCGCCCTTTTTGCGGATCACCCGCGCACCCTGCGGCGTATCGCGGTGCGCGATCGCGACAAGATCACATTCCTCGATCCCAACGACGTCGACTGCGTCGAGGCAGCCGACGACTACGTCGAGATCCATGTCGGCCAGACCGTGCATATCCTGCGCGAACGGATTTCCGAGATCGCGACCCAGCTCGATCCCGCGAGGTTTGCGCGCATCCATCGCTCGACCATCGTGAACCTCGATCGCGTGCGCGAGCTGCATCCGCTGGTCAGAGGCGACGCGCTGGTCGTGCTAGAGGGCGGGGCGACGTTTCGGGTCTCCCGCAACCGACGCGACGATCTGCAGGCGCGACTCTCCGCTCCTGGGAAGTCGCGCTAGGAGCTTGTTGCAGTAATCAAAGAATGAACAAAAATAAATAAAACATTTATATTTTTTATTAAATTTCATTATGTTGCTTTTTGGTTATCGCTGCAATTGGTAGTCCATAGAAGCATTGCTAAGCCAATACAGCAACAAGCTCCTAGTCCGAAGGTCTCGCTCGCGACGGCTCCGTGGGACAGGTTGGCTTGCCAGCAAGGGCAGCAAGCACCTGCCTGCGCGAGGACACCGCGGTCTGCCTCCGGCGACTCACCGCAGCCCCGGGACCACTGGCCGCAGGAGCGCAGACAGGCGGCTCGCGGGGGCGCAGAGTGAGCCCATGAAGACACTCCTCTCGTTCGCGGTTTCTGTCTCCCTCCTGTTTGCGGCAGCTACCACCGCCGCCAAACCCAGAAAGGTCGCAGTCGTGGTCTACGAGCGCGTCGAGATCCTCGACTTCGCCGGCCCGACCGAGGTCCTGGCCGCTGCCTCATCGTTCGCGCGAGCCAGCGGTGAGGACGCGCTTGAGGTCTACCTGGTCGGAAAGACCACAAGGCCGATCAAGGCCCAAGGCATCGTCGAGGTGACGCCGACCTACGCGATCGAAAATGCGCCCAAGCCCGATGTCGTGGTGATTCCCGGCGGCGCTTCCGACGCCCTGACGAACGACCCGGCGATGATGGCGTGGCTGCTGCGGGTCACCTCGGCCAGCGAAGCCACCCTGACCGTGTGCACGGGCGCGTTCCCGCTGGCCAAAGCAGGAGCGTTCGACGGTCTTGAGATCACGACCTTCTACGATGCGGTCGACCGACTGCGCGGGCTGGCGCCGAAAGCGAAGGTCACGCATGGCCGCCGCTTCATCGACAACGGCAGGTACATCACCACTGCCGGCGTGTCGGCCGGTATCGACGGTGCGCTGCACCTGACGGCGCGGATGTTTGGTCGTCGCGTCGCCGAGCAGACCGCGCGCTACATGGAGTACCACTGGGCGCCAGAGCCCTATCTGGCCAAAGACTACGTCTACTGGAATCCCTCGCTGAGCGAGCGCGGTCGTCAGCTCCAGATGGCGAACGCGCTCATCGAAGAGAAGCGGCTCGCGGAGGGCATCGCGGCACTGGAACGGCTGGCGCTGACGGACACCGACGGCAGCATCTATTACAGCCTGGGCACCGCGCGCTACCACGCGAGAGACTACCAGGGGGCGGCGGCGGCATACGCCAAGGTCGGTCAGCAGTCAGCGAGCTACAAGCACGCGCTGTACAACCTGGCCTGCAGCTACGCGCTGGCCGGCGACCGGCTGCAGGCCCTCGCCGCGGCGAAGCGGGCGCTGGCCGCGGGCGTCAGCAAGGAGCAGGCGATCGCCGATTCCGATCTGGCATCGATCAAAGCTGAACTCGCCGCTCTGTGAGCCGCCGGCGCCCCACCATGGACCGCGCGGTCGGCTTGCGGACGTTCGCGGCGACCTCAGCAACCGCTGGCCTACGCCCGCCCCCGCAGCATGCCGTGCCAGTAGAGTTGCGGCAGGACGTGGCGCTTGAGCAGGTACATGCTGTAGCGCTCTTGCGACTGATCGAAGGGGAAGGTCTCGCAGGGCTTCAGGTCGTAGTCGAACTCGGCGAGGATGACGCGGTCGTAGCCGGTGACCAGCGGGCACGAGGTATAGCCGTCGTAGCGCGCGCCGAGCGGCCGACTGTCGGCAGCGGCAATGAGGTTTTGCACCAGGGCCGGTGCCTGCTTGCGCACGGCGGCTCCCGTCTTGGAGGTCGGCAGGTTGCTGGCATCGCCAAGCGCAAAGACATTCTTGAAGCGGGTGTGCTGCAGCGTGTGCTTGTCGACATCGACATAGCCGGTGGGGCCAGCAAGCGCGCTCTGCTTAATAAAATCCGGCGCACTCTGCGGTGGCGAGACGTGCAAGAGGTCGTAGTGCAGCACCACCTCTTCGTTCTGATCGAGGCGCAGAAACACGGCTTCGCGGCTCTTGGGGCGGACTTCGATCAGGTTGTGCTGGAAGCGGGTGGTGATGCCTTTGCGCTCGATGACGCGCTGCAGCGCGGGTGTGTATTTCGGGACGGCGAAGATCGCCGGGGAGGCCGAGGCGAAGGTGACGTGGCTGCGCTCGCGCACGCCCGAGCGGCGGAACGCTTCGTCGGCCAGGTACATGATCTTCTGCGGGGCGCCGCCACACTTCACGCCGCCCTGCGGGAAGGTGAAGATGGCGTCGCCGCCAGTGAAGCCGCGGATGAATTCCCAGGTCTTGTCGACGTAGTCGTATGAGTAGTTGCTGCACACGCCGTCTTTGCCGATGGCCTCTTTGAGGCCGCGCACCTTGCCCCAGTCGAGCTGAATGCCGGCGGCGACAACCAGGAAGTCGTAGCCCTGGCGGCCGTGGCTGCGCGTCTCGACCTCGTTTTGGT
>DAORCZ010000329.1:0-5773 GCA_035345735.1 Pseudomonadota bacterium
CAGTGCAAGTGGCTCATTAAGCTAGACGTGCTGAATTTTTTCGAGTCAATCAGTGAAATCTCAATTTACAAAGTATTTAGAAGTCTAGGATATCAGCCGCTAATTTCTTTTGAGCTTAGCCGAATTTGCACCAGAATAAGCAAATCTACCGCCAATCGGTCTTCTGAAAGATGGATAAACTTTAGACCCGGCTCAGCAGTCGATACAGATGGTGTATCTTCTATCAGCGGAATGACAATCCGCGCCTATGATGAGTATAGAATAGGCCACTTGCCGCAGGGGGCACCAACGAGTCCTATGCTAGCTAACTTGGCAATGCGTGAGTTGGATCAAAATCTCACCGAAGTAGCTAAGGTGCATGGATTATTTTATACTAGGTACGCGGACGATCTTACCTTCTCGACTAGAGAAGATAGTGACCGAAGGAAGTGTCAGCACATCATTGGACAAATCTATCGAGCACTGGCGAATGTTGGGCTCTCGCCAAATAGATGTAAGACTCGGATTATTCCACCAGGGGGAAGAAAAATTGTGCTCGGACTGCTAGTGACTGGACCGGAGCCACGGCTAATGCGTGATTTCAAAGCTCGACTGAGGCAGCATTTCTATTATTTAGAACGGCCTAATTTTGGGCCCTCGCAGCATGCTCGAAAACTTGGATTTTCTTCGGTAATAGGGTTTCGGCATCACTTGGCAGGACTAGTAAGTTATGCAGCTCAGATCGAGCCAGAATATGGACAGAGAATGCGCAATAGATTGAAGAACATAAAGTGGCCGATTTAGATTGCTGACTGCATTACTCAGAATGCTGTCCCTCTCAGAGACGGAATAGCATCCCACGACACCGCCAGATTCGTGTTCAGCCTGACATGAACTTAGCGCTCCCTAGCGACTACACCCCACCCTTAGTTAAGGTCATCGCCGACGGCTGCGAAGAAGGTCCTTGACACGGACCTAAACCACGACGGCCGGCCTGACATCGCCACTGCAAATTATTCGGGAGACGGGGTCAGCGTATTCCTAAATCAGTCCCAGTAGGCCTGGGAGGGAGGTGCTAGGTGGCTTTCCAGCGGAATGGGTGACAAAAGAATCCCCGGCATGTCCGAAGAGGAGATGGGAGGCAGCGGCTGGCCGCCAGCGGAACGGGGTAGCTCAGGGATCTAGACCGCTGAAAAAAGGCGCACTCGCCGGGGAAGGCAGCGCCAGCTGGGGAGGCCAGCCGAGAGCGACATGGGCATCGACCGGCACAAGAAAAGCACCCAGTCTGGGGAGGTCGCGACGGTGTCAGTCGTTTCGTGGTGGCCAGGCTGGCTCGGCACTCCCGAGTGGTCCGGCAGGGGTGCTGAAACCCGGGGCGGCGGGGCCGACAGTGCCGGCAGCGCGCACGCGCCACACCGGTCCGAACAAGGTGTCGGCGCGTTCCATGAACGGATTGCGTTCCTGCTCGGTCAGCGCTTCGCCTCGGCTGGCTGCATTCACCCCCAGTGCCCGCAAGAAACCAGCGCTGCGTGCGAGTGAAAGACGCAGCTCGCTGGCATGGCCGAAGCGTCGTCGATTGCAAAGCGCTCGCACGATGGCAGCGGCGAGGAGATAGCCCGTACCGTGATCGAGCGCCTGCGCAGGCAAGGGGACTGGCTGGCTCGAACCCGCGCTGCGCATGCCGCGCTCGGCAATGCCGCAGCTCATCTGCACCAGACTGTCGAAGCCACGCCGCGTGCTCCAGGGGCCAGACCAGCCGTATGCGTTGAGGCGCGCGACGATCAGAGCTGGGTTGCGCGCGTGCAGCATTGCCAGGCTGTACCCCAGCTGATCGAGCGCGTCCCGGCGCAGGCCGCACACCAGGACGTCGGCTTCGCGCAGCAAATCGTCGAAGCGTGCGCGGTCTGCGGACTCGCGCAGGTCAAGGGCGGTGCAGCGCTTTCCTTGCGTGACCTCGGCGACCAGCAGGGGAACTTCTTGGAAGCCTGGTGGGTCGATGCGCAGAACCTCCGCACCGTAGCCAGCAAGAAAGCGTGTGGCGACCGGACCCGCGATCACGCGCGTCAGGTCGAGCACGCGCAGACCCGCGAGAGGTCGATTCGCAGAGGGCTGCCCTTGGCCGGGGCGCACGGACGCGGCGTGTTGTGTCCAGCCGATCAGCGGCTCCGAGAGCACAGCCGAGCCGGCGGCGTGCCCGGCCCAATCGCTCTCGCTGCGCAGCGCGGCCGCGCAGCCGCCAGCAGCGATGACTGCCTGCTCTGCGGCTTCGGAGGGACCCCCCGCCAGCACGCGCGCGATGGCCTCGCGGCTCGGCGCGGCCCCGAGCGCCCGCAGCGCGGCGGCCCGGTGATGAGCGTAATTGGTGTGGAGCTTCACGAACCCATCTTGGGTGGGGTAGTCGCCAGCGAGCGGGTCCCAGACTGGTGGCAGCTCCCAGCCGATCGGCGCAAGCCAGCGTTCGCTCTGAAACGCCAGGGCTGCATGACGGGCATCGAGACGGACGTTATCCGCGCCGTCCAACCACTCTGCGACCGCCAAGCTCGCCACCGAGATGCAGGCGCAGGCAAACGCCGACACCTCGTAGATGGAATGAAGGCTGCGAGGTGCCGCGATGAGCTGCAGATTGCGGAGTCGCTGTGGGTCACCGTGCAAGGCGCTCCATGCCAGGTCGATCGCGCGGAACGTGAGCGCAGTGTGCTCATCGTAGGCGGTGGGGGGGCTCGCAGACATGTGCCAAGCGTCGCACGACGCGCGACGGCGTCAACGTTGATGGGTCATGCCTCGTGTCCCATGGTGGAGCAGCGGACAGGGCACACAGATGAGCGCAGGGCCGGCTGCGGACACGGCCGCGCAGGACACGAAGTTAGTGCTGCGCGCGCGACTTCGACCGTTTGCCTGGGCGGGGCGCCGGGGGCAAGCCGTCGGCGGGATAGAAGCCGAAGCGATCGGCCAGCCCCTCGACCTCGAACAGCGGGAAGCGCTGGGAGCGGCCGCGCTCGTCCTGGGTGTCGTAGACCCGGCCGGTGAAGCGAGCGTTGAACAGCAGGGGATCGCAGAACATCTCGCTACAGCGATAGGTCTTCCGTTGGGCACGGATCAGCTTGGTGAACTCCTCGCTGCGGAAGGTAAAGCGCAGCGTAGCGCTGTTCGAACCCAGGTCGACCAGGAAGGAGTACTCGTCGTCCTTGAGCTGCACGCCGCGGATGTCGCTGCGCGCCAATTGTAGTTGCATGACCTTGCCCTGTAGCGCCTCTTTGTCGGGCGAGTTGAGGAGCTGTTCGTATTGCAGAGCCCCGAACTCCAAGCGCTGCGCAGCCGGAATCTTGGCGAGGAGCTTGGCGTTGTCGAACACGGCGTCGATGTTGGGATAGTCGTTGACCGCCTCGGCCGCGATATAGCCCTGCTGGGCCTCGGCCCCGCTGCTGACTTCGGCGCGCCACACGCCATCGCTGAGCGGATCCCCCAGCACCCGGATCGTGTCCCCACGCGCCAGCACCTCACCTCCCCGGCAAGCTCGCCGCGTGCGGGCTTCTTCCGGCGTGCCACAGAGGTAGGCCTGGCTGGTATAGACCTCCATCGCGATGCTGGGTGCGGCCTTGCACTGCTCGTCGGCTAGATCCGTCGGACGCGGCGCCCCGTCCGACCCACTGCTGCGGGTACATTCGGGCTCGGCAGTGTGGGGGGCCCCTTGGCAGGCACCATCGCTCAGCTGAGTGCGGATGACGTAGCCATGGGCGAACCGGCCATCTCGCTGAACGTAACCCACGTGAGCCCGCCGCGGACTACAGGCGATGACCTGCACCGAGGTCTCCGCCTGCACAAGCTGCCAGCATCGGTTTTTCTGGCGAATCTGCTCGCTCGAGCACAGGAGCGATTGACGGAGCACGCTGGCTGACGCGGCGGGCTTGTCGCTGGCGGTCGCGCTCTGGCTGAGCATGTCGCGATGCACCCAGCCGCGTTTGTCCTTTAGCGCCCCGTGGGGCGAGGAGACGATGCGCACGTGCAGCCAGGGCATCGGTCCGGCTTGGGAATGCGCCCGCTGGAATTCGTTCATGACCGCAGGCGAGCTGAAGTCGACCACCACCTCGGTGCCGGGGACCAGGGCATTGCCGGAAAACCCGCTGCTCTCCGGTACTTCCTCGGGTTTGAGCCGCCGGGGGCCGCTGCGGAGGTCCGACATCAGCGGCGCTAGCTCGGTCACGAACAGCGGGGTGCCGTCAGGAAACGCCTGGGTGGCGGGCGACGGGGTCTGTGGCTCCGGGTCTGCGCCGGATCCCGTCGCTGCGGGTCCACAGGCCCCGATCGGCAAAGCGACGATCGGCAAAGCGACGATCGGCAAAGCGACGCTCAGCAAACCAACGCTCAGCCAGCTGGCGAAAAGAGAACAGCGCATAGAGCCCCTCCCGAGCAAAGGAACCTATCCAAGTGGACAAGAGCTACCCAAGTAATCGTAGCAGGCTCCGCCCCTCGGACGACATCACTTTGCGTCTGCCGCCCGCTTCGCAGCCATCGTCCCCTTTTCCGACGGACTCAAACAGCTGCTACCCTGATCGATGCGCCAGACTCTGCAGGAAGAGCGCCGGGGGGACTCATGAGATTTCTTTCGTGCGTGTTGTTCACGATGGCACTCACCGCGATGCCATCTGGGGCCCGGGCCTGTAGCAATGTCGTCGAGCTGAAGCGCAGTGAGGTCAAGCGGCTGATCGCCGATGCGCGAGCGGCGCTCGACGCCGGAGATGCCCTGGCGGCGCTCAAGCTGCTCGACGCCGCCCTCGGCTGGCAAGCTGGCGAGTACTTCATCGAAAGTGAGCGGCTGCAGAGGCAAGTGGATCAGATATTTGCCGTCGCAAAGTCGCGGGCCGGGAGCAAAGAAGAGGTAAAGGAGGCCGTACGAACGCTGCGCGATGCGCTGCGGGAGGACAAACAGAACGCTTGGCTGCGCACCCGCTTGGCCGAAGCGCTGAGTCGGACTCCCGCTGGACAGGCGGAGGCGCTGACCATCCTGACCGACCTCGCGCGGCGAGACCTAGTCGTCGATCCAGAAGGCCATGCGGTGCTCGCTCGCCTGCGTAAGCAGCAGCAGGACGAGGCCGGAGCCAAGCGGGCGCTGGCCCACTGCTTAGCCATGGCCCGTCGGAAAGAGATCTGCTCGTCAGCCCCCGTGGCCGAGCCCCCAGAAAAATCAGTGCTGCCGCAGATTCCAAGAGCCTATCTGGACGTCCGCGTGCGCGAGGCTGAGGAGGGCCACCTGCACCCCTTTGCCCGTCGTCGGCCTGCCCAGTGACGTGAGCCGACGCGCTCTGGCATGGATGACCCGCGTGGGGTGATCTCGCTGGGCCCGCAGCCCCCCCTGAAGCGCGCTAGGGGAGCGCTACCGGGGGCGCATAGGTCCCCAAGATAACGCCACGACGATCGAGGCTGATCAGTGTCCCCGCCTTGAAGTGGTGGCCAGCGAGGACCGCGTCGCGCGAGAGCTTCACCTCCGCGACCGGCAGCCTCCCCGTCACCTTGGCGAGGAGCCAGGCGACGAAAAACAGCGGCAGAAGGAGCCATCCGCCGCGGGCCCCGAGGAACCGCTGCGAGACCAGCTCGACCTCCGACTCGCCCGGAAGGTGATGACCCAGGACCTGCCAGTCGATCGGCAAGAGCGCGGTGACGCCATCGTCCTCACGATCAACCGTGATGCGCGTCGCGATGGGCAGCGGGACGCCGCGCAGGGCCTGTTCAAAGGCCAGCGTTCCCGCTGGCCACACGGCGCTCGGATCGAAGCCGGCATTCACGCAGATGACGCGCT
>DAORCZ010000329.1:5873-8162 GCA_035345735.1 Pseudomonadota bacterium
CCCGCTGGCCACACGGCGCTCGGATCGAAGCCGGCATTCACGCAGATGACGCGCTCGCGTCGGAAGGACAGGCTCCGAAAGCGGGGCAGGATCAGAATGTTCGCGTCATTTGGGCTCATCGCGCGACACCGGAAAATGCTAGGGCGTACTCAAGGCCATCACGGCCAGGTTGTAGATCTGAACCGGGTTGAACCCCAGCCAGAGGATGACATCGTGCTGCGCGCCCCCGGCGACCCACAGCGGCTGGTGGTTGACTTCCAGCGACAGGATGTCGTTGTACACGTGCAGTCCCAGGCCGTGCCGCAGACCGACCGCCGTTTCGTCGCCTTGTCGGCCGGCCAGGAATCGTAGACTGTAGCTGCCGTAGATTGCTGGCACGCCATATCCGACGTGCCCCCCGACGGTAAACAAGTGCTGGCCGGTGTCCTGATAGCTGTAGCCAAGCTCGGGATAGATAAAGAGCGACAGGTCCGCTGAGCTCGCGCGATCCGCAGCCGACTGAATCCTGATGGGCAGGCCCAACGCCAGTTCGAAGGCGCCGGACAGCTGACCCGGGACGCGGTCGCTCGCCGTACAGTGGATAGCCAGCCCGCCACGGGCTCGCAGGGTGACCGGAAACTGCGCCAGCGGCGAGTATTGGGCCCGCGCTGACGATGCCCCGCCCAGCCCGACCCAGCCCAGCCCAGCGAACCCGGCACATCGCAGAAGCCGCCGCGACAGCCAGCACGGTGCGTTGAGCCAGCATCGCACAGGGGGAGCACCACAACCTGGGGATGAAGCCGGGAGGGAAGACACCGAACAGCCTAGCGATCAGGTTCCCACCGACGCTATGCTGAGTCAATGTGCCCTCGCAGGTTGGGCCTGGGTCCTGGGATCGCGCTCGCTCTTTCATTGCTGGAAAGCGGCTGCCTGGTCGAGATCCGTCCCGCCACGCTCGGGCACGTCTGGCGGCCCGGCTACCCCGTCGGCAACATCCGGGTTGCGGTGTGTTCCATGACGCCGGCCCGCGGCTACAAGTGTCGCTCGTTGCGCAGCACGTACACCGATGAGGACGGGGCCTTTGAATTCCCTTCGGCCTCGGCTCTGTTTCCGCTGCATGACCTGCCCTGTGGCGAACCGGCCATCAGCCTAGTGGCCATCTGTCACCGAGAAGCCAGCCGCTATCTATTAGCGATCCCTAGAAATTCGCCGGATAGCCATGGTCCGGTTGTAAAGGCATTTGATGATAGGATTGCGAAAGAACTCGGCTATGATGTGCAGCAATATCACACCCCCGAGTCGATTTGCCAAGGGATTCGTCTTTTGCCACAAAACAATCCCTCGCACCGTGACTAATCCACGAATCGAAATGTCGGCCCATTCCTGCGGAAGCCCTGTCCCATGAATCGGAATCAGCGGCACTTGTACTATGTCAGCATTGCGCTGGCATCGATTTTTATTCTGATATGTTGTGCCGCCCCCCGACCGCTGCTGCGAAATCCCTCGGCCAGCCAGCCCCCCGGCCCTGCAGCCACGAAAGCAGGCGGCCTTAGCGCTGAATCGGCCCGCCCGGCACCGGTCCGCCCCGTGCCGATCCGCCCCGCGCCACCGCAGCCCTTGGCCGCGCCACCGCAGGCCGCTGGGCGGGGCTTTGCCCGAGCGGTGGCGTTAAGCGGTGACACCGCGGTGATTACCGCCCCCGGGGCCACCCTGCCTGGGCGAGCTTCCGTCGGGGCAGCCTACGTGTATAGGAACACCGGATCGTCCTTTGAGCTGCAACAGGTGCTGGTGGCCCCCACCGATCGAGCGGGCGAGTCCTTTGGCCAGACGGTGGCCCTGAGCGGGTCGCAGCTAGCCATCGGGGCCTTTTCTTCCGATATTCACATAACTGATATCGACGCATCGACATGGTCACAAGGGGAAGTTTATATATTTGAACGTCCAGCCGAAGATTGGCGATATAAAGAAAAACTGTCCGAACGTGTGCCCATACAAGCGGATCATGAGTATGTGACTTTGCATGAGTGGCCATTAGGCAGAAAAATGGTCATTCAGCATAATACGCTAGTTATTACGGGTAGAGATAGTGAAGAATTCTTGTTTCTCTTTAATTACAGAGACAGAGGCTGGCATTTTCAAGAACAGCTCCAGGATTCGACGCAGATAGTGGGCGCGCTGCCGGATGGACTTTCTATTGCTATGGATGAAAATACAATCGCGCTGGGAAATCTTAAACAATATACTGGCTTTAGCGAGGAGTCTCATTCTCCTGAAAAATGTGAAGTGGATGCGGTGTGTGTATTTGTTAGA
>DAORCZ010000330.1:0-8144 GCA_035345735.1 Pseudomonadota bacterium
GCGTGAAGCCAAAGACATCGGCCAACACGATCAAGAAAATCGGCAGCAGCGCCGCTGTCGAGCTACGGCTGGTAGACATGGAGGGGCAACAGAGGTAGCGAAGCTGGGGGGGACTGTCCAGGCGATTATGCAGAGACGACCGCGCGCGGTCCTGCTGCGGGCTGTCGCTGCGTAGCGAGCCCGGCTCGCGAGGCCAGCAACCTACTTCGTGGTCTTTAGGAAGTGGCCGCTGAGGTCTTCGATCAAGCGGACGAGGGGGGTGGGATCGACGGCGAGGGCGCGGGTCTGTTCCAGGGCGCGAGAGAGGAGCTCGTTCATGCGGGCGCGCGAGCTGCCTTCGCCGACGAGCGCGGCGGCGTTGGGACGACCAAGTGCGGCATCGCGTCGCACCGGCTTGCCGGCCACGTCGGCGTTGCCGAACGCATCGCAGAGATCGTCGGCGAGCTGGAACGCCAGGCCGAGGTTCTGACCGACTTCACCCCAGGCTTCGGCATCAGTAGCGCCGGCTGCGGTGGCGCCCGCAGCAGCGGCTAGGCGGAACAGCGCGGCCGTCTTCATCGCGTGATAGCGACCTAGCAGCTCGGGAGCCATCGGCAGCGCAGGGGACTTGCTGCTGCGAGTCGTCGGAGACTGCTCCAGGCTTTGACCGCCGATGATGCCCTCTTGTGAGCCGGTGGCCTGGGCCAGGAGCTTGACGATGCGCAGCGCGCGCCGTGCCAGACGCGGGGGCGTCTCGGCCAGGATCTCAAACGCACGGGTCAGCAGCGCATCGCCAGCGAGCACCGCCATGGCCTCGCCGTACGCCTTGTGCACCGTCGGATGACCCCGGCGCAAGCTGGCGTCATCGAAGCAGGGCAGATCATCGTGGACGAGCGAGGCCGAGTGGATGAGTTCAACCGCACAGGCCGCGTGCATCGCGAGCTCTAGCTCAGCCGCATCCGCCGCGCAGGCTTCAGCGACGGTGAGGAGCAGGCGCGGTCGTACCCGCTTACCCCCCGGAAACACCGCGTGCCACATCGCCCGATGCAGGGCTTGCGGTGACGAATCGCCGCTTGGCAGTAGGGCGCGCAACCGCTCTTCCAGCCGATTGCTTCCACCGGCGGACTCGGGCTCGCCCGAAAACGTCGGGAGAGGAAGCTCGGCAGAGGTCGCCGTGCGGCCACGCTTGGTCCGCTGACTGGGTGACGTCTCCACCCGCAACGGCGGAGAGGCTGCAAGGGTCATGGCTGGGGGATGAGAACTCGTCCCCTCTGAGCAGTCCTTTTCAGGCGGTGGCAGGGCTTGCGTTTGGATGGTCATGGGAGCCTTTTTGGGGGCCGCCCGGTGGTCTGCGGACGGCGGCAGCGATGTCGCGCGAAGCGTGCCCCGAAGAGTCGGACGAGAGGTCGGACGACGGGTGGTGGGGCTACTCATTCAGATCCGGCCTTGCCCCGCCGGGGCATGCTCGCTTGGTAGCGGGTTCGCAGTTTAGTAGATGCCCATGTGGCCGATTTTGTTTCGACAAACGCGAACGGCCAGCGCAAGTCTTTATACGATCGTTTGACACCGTTTGGCATGCAGCCACGTGAAGCGCGCCGCTCAAATAAAGAGGTCGGTCAAGAGCGGGGCAGAAGGGTCAACCGCGTAGCTGGAAAAGTCGGTGAGGCCCGCGCTGCGCAGTACGTCTTCGTCGATGCAGAACTGACCCGTAAAGCTGCGGCTGGGCTGGGTCAGAATGCAGTGCGCAGCGTCGGCCACGATCTCGGGCTTGCGACTGCCCCGCGTCGACTGGTCGCCGCCCAGCAGGTTCTGCACCGCCGCCGTAGCGATGAGCGTCCGCGGCCACAGCGCGTTGACCGCTACGCCTTGGCTGCGCAGCTCCTCCGCGTGACCGAGCACGCACAGCGTCATGCCGTACTTGGCCAGGGTGTAGGCCACGTGCGGCCCCCAAAACGCGGGCTGGTTAACGGTGGTAAGCGGCGGCGACAGCGCAAGAACGTGGGGATTTGCCGCCTGCAGGAGGTGCGGCAGGCAGGCCTGCGTGCACAGGTAGGTGCCGCGCATATTGATCTGATGCATCAGATCAAAGCGCTTCATCGGCGTGGCTGGCGTCGTCGTCAGGCTGATGGCGCTGGCGTTGTTGACCAGGATGTCGATGCCGCCGAAGGTTTTGACCGCTTCGGCCACCGCGGCCTGAACCTGCGTCTCTTCGCGGATGTCGCAGACGCAGGGTAGGGCTCGACCGCCGGCCCGCTCGATCTCTTCCGCCGCGGAGTAGACGGTGCCGGCCAGCTTGGGGTGCGGGTCCTTCGTCTTGGCGGCGATGACGATGTTGGCTCCGTCGCGGGCGGCGCGGAGGGCAATCGCTAGGCCAATGCCTCGGCTCGCGCCGGTGATGAACAGGGTCTTTCCCGCAAGCGTGCCCGGGGTCATGAAGGCCGAACGCTAGCACAGCCGCCCCGGGGCGGCGTCTGTAAATTCTGACTGGGCCCCCCGCATCTATCTACTTGACACGTTCGCGACGGCAGCGGTAACACTCCCTGGCTGCGCTCGCCACGCTTCACCGGTCGGCGCGCTGTGCAGGCTGTCATGTCTCGGGAGAGACCGCTTTTCTCCGACGTGAAGAGCGCGCCTGCGCCCCCTTTGGATCGACACTCGACGCTGGAGTTCCCTCCGCGTTCAAAATTCGGGGCAACGGCCCCACGGGGTTTATCGAGGATGACGTTTCTGGAAGCTGCGTTCGAGGTTCTGCGACGGGAAGGCAGGCCTCTACATTTCAAGGACTTGACCCGCTTGGCCCTGAAATACGACCTGCTGTCGGTCGTGGGCCGTGACCCAGAAGAGATGATGCAGTCCCGCTTGCAAGCCGAAGCGCGTCGCCCGTCGACTGACCTGGTGCGCATCAGCCCCGGCGTCTTTGGGCTGCGCAACATGGCACCGCGGAGTGGCAAAGGCCGGGCTGGTACAGAGGCGGCAGTGACGGAGGCACCGGTGGACGAGAGCACGGCAGCGAAGGCGAGTGAGAGCAAGAGTCCGGCACCAGCAACCGCAGAGTCCGCGTCCTCTCAGGGGCGACGCCGACGCGGTGGTGCAAGCAAGGCTGGGAACCCAGCCAGCCCGCCAGCGAGCGAAGAGAGCACAGCGGCGGCTGCGGCAAGTGGCGCGGCTCCGCCCAAAGATCCGGTCAAGGAGCCGGCGGCGCCTGCTGCGCGAGATTCTCGTCGGGGCAGCCGTCGTGGGCGCGAGGAGCGTGGCGCGGCCTCAGCTCCGCAAGCCGCCACGGCCTCGGCCAGTCCCGCAAAGACTGATGCACCTGCGTCGCCCGAACCGGCAGCGGCGGGTCCTTCGGTGTCACAGACCATTGCCAGCGCGCCGCCTGAGACCCGCCCAACCGCCGCTGCGGAGCAGATGGCCGAGCCGGCTCCCGCTCGGGAGAGTCAGCCGTCGGCTCCGCTGCCCCCTGCGCCTCCCGCTGCAGTCGAGACTCAGGCCAAGGCCGCCGACAGTGAGTCGCGGCTGTCCCCGCCGACGGACACTCCGGCTCCTGTCGCGGTTGTGGTCCCCGCTGTGCCTGCGCCAGTCGAGTCGCCTGCGACTCCCGCTGCGCCGGTTGCCGCGCCTGCCCCAGTGGTTGCCGCGCCCTCGACGCAGTCGCCCAAGCCTGCCCCAAGCAGCAGCACCCCGGCGCCGGCGGCCGAGGCCAAGCCCGCGCCAGCGGGAGGTCCTGGCCAGCCGGCTCCGCGCAGCGATGGCGGTGGGCCCCGGCTGATGGCGCTGGCCGATGCTGCCTACGATGTGCTCCGTGGCTCGTCGGATACGCGGCCGCTGAGCAACCGTCAGATTGCAGAGATCGCGCTGAAACGTCGCCTCGTGCGCGGCGAGCTTGCCGATATTTCGCGGGCTCTGCGGGGTGCGCTGGTCCGGGAACAGCGACAGCGCGACAGCGAGGGCCTGCGTCCCCGCCTGCGCAACCTGGGCCAGGGCCAGTACGCACTCGGCGAGCGCAAGTTGGAGCCGGAGCTCTACACCGCCGAGCGCGATCTCCTGGACCGCTTGAGCCGGACTCGCGAGGCCACGCGCGTCGCTCTGCGCCGTCGTCTGCGCAGCATGCCAGCCGGTCCCTTCGAGCTGCTGATGCGCCTGCTCCTTGAGCGCCTGGGCATCGTCTCGCCCGAGCTCCTGAAGCGTGGGGAAGGCGTGGCCTACTTTGGTGGCAGCATCAGCCGCGGCAGCCGTCAGCTGCGCCTGCTGTGTGCGATTCGTCCTGGCGAAGCCGAGATCCCGCGCGAAGCCATCGGCGAGCTACGGGCCGGTGTGCGGATGCGCGGCTTCGATGAGGGCCTGCTCCTGGCCAGCGCACGCCTCAGCAGTGCCGCTTTGGCTGAGGTCAACGCCCTGCCGGGCATCGATGTTTATGACCACGACGCCCTCACCGAGCTGCTCGTCAAAAATCAGATCGGTGTGCGTCGCATGCTGCTGCCCATCGAGTACCTCGACACTGAGCTGTTCACCGAGCTCACCGAAGCAAACTAGCCAGGCGTGGAGGTCTATTCGCTGGGGCGGGCGCCCTACCAGCTGACCTGCGCTCTGCAGGAACGACTGCGGGCTCGGGTGCAGGGCGGGGGACCGGAGGTGCTGCTGCTCTGTGAGCACCCACCGGTGCTGACGCTGGGCCGCAGCGCGACGACCGAAGATGTCCTGGCCGACGAGCAGATCCTGCAGGCCCAGGGCATCGAGGTCGTGCGCACCAGTCGGGGTGGCCAGGTGACCTATCACGGACCGGGTCAGCTGGTCGTCTACCCCATCGTCCGTCTGCGTCGCGGAATCGTCGCGCACGTCGAGTGGCTGGCCCAGGCAGCGGTCGAGCTGGCTGCCCAGCACGGCATCAGCGCTCGCTACGATCGCGGACAGGTCGGTGTGTTCGTCGGCGAGCAGAAGCTGGCCGCCATCGGTGTGAATGTCGCGCGCCGAGTCACCATGCACGGCATGGCGCTCAATGTCACTTCTGAGGCGACCCGGCCGTTTGGTCAGCGCTGGTTTGTCCCCTGTGGCAATCGCCAGGGGCGGGCGATCAGCCTGGAAGAGGCCGCTGCTTCGCCGCCAGCGCTCGCTGAACCGGCGCAGTCCCAGCCCCCAAGCACGTGCCCGCTGTCCGTGGACTCCGTCGGCGAACAGCTGGCTGCCATCCTGCTGCGCCGGGCCGAAGTCCCCGCCTTCGTCGCGCAGCACACCTCGGTCGCGTTGCTTTCGCAGTCGCTCTTTGTAGAATAGCCCCTCGCTTTTTTCCGTGCGGTGTCACGGATGACTAGGTCGATGGACGAAACCAACCGCGCAGTCCAAGGCGCGAGCTCTCCCCGCGAGCTGCGCATCCTGGTGCTGCACAATCGAGACTTCACGCAGACTCTCCTAGACGAGGCAGACAGCAGCCTGTCGCCCGACACGCAGTCGCGGCTTGACGTCGCCAATGCCGCGCGCAGTGTGGCGCGCTCGCTGGCTGCGCGAGGTCACTTTGCCGAAGTGCAAGGCATCGATCGCGACGACATTTCTGAGCTGCTCAGCCGCTTGCAGCAGGATCCCCCCGACCTGGTCTTCAACCTTGTCGAGTCGCTGCAGAACGACGACAGCCAGGGGGCGGCGATCCCGATGCTGCTCGATCTGTACGCCATCCCCTACACCGGGATCGGGCCGTTCGCGTTCCAGGCGATGCTGCGCAAGCAGGTCGCTGGTCAGTTCCTGCGAGCGGCGGGGATCGCAACGCCGCCATCGACGCTGTTGCCCGGCCGGCCACGCGCGCTGGGCGAGGATCTGGCGCAGCTTGAGGCCATCGGCTTCCCGCTGTTCCTCAAGCTGGAAGACACCAGCGGCTCGATTGGCGTCAGCAACCAGTCGGTGGTGCACAGCGCAACCGAGCTGAATCAGCAGCTGGAGTTTCTTCGCCAGACCTACCGTCGCCCGATCATCGCAGAGCGCTTCATCGCCGGTCGCGAGATCTATGTGTCGATGTTGGGCAACGATCCGCCTGAGCTCTTGCCGCTGCAGGAGGTCGACTTTTCTCGCCTACCGAGCGACCTGCCGCACATCGTCAACGAGAACGCCAAGTGGATCCCGGGCTCGGTGGAATACGAGACCATCTCGTCGGTGGCCGTGGGTCCCTTGCACCCGACGGTGCGTGCTCAGATCGAAGACACGGCGCGGCGGGCTTTTGCGGCGCTCTCGGCACGGGACTACGCCCGCTGCGATATCCGGCTTGCCGAGGGGGGGCGGCCGTACGTCATCGATGTGAATGGAAACTGCGATCTCTCGGAAGACGCCGGCTATGCTCGGGCCGCCTATCTCGCCGGACTCAGCTACGAGCAGCTGATCGAGCGCATCGCGCTTGCCGCTTTGCAAAGGACTGAGGATGCCCGCCGACACGCCCCCGCCCCGCATTCGACCCGCCGCTCCGGCTGATCGCGACGCGCTCTGCGCGCTGGTCACTGCCGCCGGCGTCTTTTCCGACGAAGAGATTGCCTGCGCGCAAGACATCATCGACGACGCGCTAAGCGACCCGGGGCCTGAAAATTATCAGATCCTCGTCGCTGAGCGCGGTGATGAGGGCACGCTGGTCGGCTATGCCTGCTATTCGCGCACACCGTTTACGCGGGCGGCGAGCGATCTGTACTGGCTGGCCACGCATCCCGAGCATCGTCGGGGCGGCGCGGCTCGCGGCCTGATCAACGCCATGGAAGCGGAGCTTGCGCGGCAAGGCATCATCCACATCCGCGTCGAGACCAGCGGCACTGGCGGCTATAGCGCCGCCCGCGCCTTCTACCAGAGCCTGGGCTACGAGAACATCGCGCGCATCCCCGACTTCTACAAACCTGGCGACGCGCTCTACACCTACTACAAGCGCCTGCCCGAGGCGGCGGCCTAAGCGCATGACTGAACGTGCTCCGCCGGGCGGGTCGCCAGCGACGAGCGAGGAGGGACCTCCGCCCCTGCCTGGCCATGCCCTGCGCAGCCTGCCTGCCGAGCGAACGCGGCTGGCACAGCAGGTGCGGGCGCTGCTGTGGCAGAACGGGCGACGCTGGCCAGCTTGGATCGATGCGCGGCCGGGCCGGCTGCAGCTCTTGCTGGCCGACTGCGTCGATGCGCCGCTCTCGGCGACGCGTCGGCACTGGCTGACTCATCACGGCGAGCAGCTTGCCGAGGGGCTGTCGTTGATGGCGCTTTCGCTCTCGGCGCCGCGGCTATCGCTGTGGCTGCGCGACGATGTCGAGCCACCCACCGCACTCGCTCGACTGGAGACGCTCTTGGCGCCGCGCGCCTTCCCCAGCCAGCCCGAAAGAGCGCTGCCTGCTGGTGAGGGGCGCGCCTTTGCCCTGCCAGCTGAGGAGCTTGTCGCGATCTCGGCGCTGCTGCGTCACGAAGGAGCCGCGCCGTCGCTGGATGCCCGCATCTCGGTCGTCGGGGCAGTCGCCAGGCCGGCGGTGGTGGCAGTGACCGATCTGGCGGTGACGGCGCGACAACTTGTCGCTTGCGTCGGAGGGGCAACGACCTCCGCCTGGGTACCGCTCTTCGCCGATCCTTTGGCGGGGCCGCTGTGGGAAGCCGATCGTCCGCTTCCGCTGTCGTCGGGGCGGGATATTCCGTCGGTGCTCTACGTCTTGCCGGCGGGGCATCCGCTGATCCGTCGCCATCGAGCTTCGTTTAGCCTGCGGCAGCGCGCCGCCAATACCTGCCAAGCCTGTCGCCTGTGTACCGATCTTTGTCCGACGGCGGGTCAGGGCACGCAGCCGCACCTGCTGATGCGCGCGCTGGGCCAGGAGAGTCCGCCCAAGCTCTCGGCCGAGACGCTGGCCATGACCGCGGGCTGTACGCGCTGCGGTGCTTGCTCGGCTGCCTGTCCGGCGGGGCTCCTGCCGGGCGCGATTGTCTCGGCCTTTGCTGCGGCGCTGCCCAGTGACTTGGCGGGGGATGCCGAGGGTGCCGAAGAACCCCCGCCTCCCGTCGAGCTAGCCCGACTGCCCTGGTCGCATATGCTGGCTCGGCTGGGGCTTGATGGGTTTGCTTCGGCTCAGCCTTAGAAGGTGTTTACAAATTGGGCTGTGAACGACCTTGGCGCGGACTTGCTGCACGGCTGGGGCCCCCGCGGACGCGGAGCCATTTTTTTCGCCAGGGGCGTC
>DAORCZ010000331.1:0-8139 GCA_035345735.1 Pseudomonadota bacterium
GCGTCTATCTGCTGGTCATTCAGCCGCGCTTTGTGCCCGCCGTGGGCTCGTATCACCTGCACTTCGATCGCATCGCGGCGGCGCTAGGAACGCCGATCGGATCGAGCCGCGATCTTGTGCTCGCCGCCCTGCGCCATCCGCTGCGCATGCTCGCCTTTTTCGCCACCACCGATCGCATGCTGTATCCCCTGCTGCTCCTCTTTCCTGTCGCATTTCTTGGGCTGTTTTCGCCGCTGCCGCTCGCCGGTGCGCTGCCGATCGTGGGCATCAACTTTCTGTCCGGCTTTCCCGGCGTGCTGCGTCTAGAGTCGCACTACACGACGGCCATCGTGCCCTTTGTCCTCGGCGCGGGGATCTTGGGAGCGGGGCGCTTGGGCAACTTTCTGTCACGCCGCGCGGCCTCCGATCGGCTGCGCTGGGGCTGCCTGACTACCCTGTTTTTCTGTGGGTTTTTCGCCCACCTGCTGCATGGCGGATCGCCGCTTGCGCTGCTCTCGACCCGCTTTGCCTGGCGCGACTTCATCGATGGGAAAGAGGCCCCAGGCCTGCGTCGTCAGATCGCCGCCGTGCCGCCCTCCGCCAGCGTCGCGGCCCGCCCTGGCCCCCTCGCCCACCTGGCCGAGCGCCCACGCGCCATGAGCCCCCCCGAATATGACGACGGCCAGCCCACCGACGTGACGATCGGGGGCGAAAAAATGGCGCCGAAAAATTGAGAGACTAAATCCGCGTTCCCCCCTCCTCAGCGACGGGAACAAGGGTTTGACTTTGGCCGCCCACTCCGCCAACATGAGTTTCTGATGCCTCACTTTCCGTACCGAGCCGGGAACTACGTCCTCTTCGCTGAGTTAGGGACGGGCACTCTCGGGACCACCCTCATCGGACGCGAGGCAACGCAGGCCAAGGGCGGCTTCAAGCCGCTGGCTGTGCGCGTCCTCGATGTGAACCTGTCGCAGCGCCCCGATGTCGTGCGCATCTTCCTCGACGATCAGCGGGCGGCGGCCCTGCTTACGCATCCGCGCATCGCGGGTGTCCACGAAGTCGGCGCGCTTTCGGATGGCAGCTTCTTCGTCGCCAGCGAGTACGTGCACGGCATCGCCCTGCGCGAGGTGATGCGCAATCCCCAGCTTCAGCTGACGCAGGCGCATGCGGTGCAGATCGCGATGCAGATCTGCGATGCCCTGCACTACGCCCACGAGCGCGTCGATATCTCGGGCAAGCCGCTTGAGATCGTGCACGGCCAGATCTCGTGCGACTCGGTACTCGTCGGCTTCGACGGCAACGTCAAGATCATCGAGTTTGGCTGCCTGCGCACCCGCAACGCCAGCGTCGCCAACGTCTCGGTGCCGGCCCGCTTGCAGCGACGCTCGGTGTACATGGCTCCTGAGCTGCGCGCTCAGCTGCAGAGCAGTGGTGGTCCCAACCTGGATCGCCGCACCGATGTCTACAGCGTCGGCGCGCTGCTGTGGGAGATGCTCACCGGCGAGAACCTGACGCTGGAAGAGAACGACGAGGCACCGCCGCCACCTTCGAGCAAGCGTGAGACCCCGCCCGAGCTTGACGCCATCGTGCTCAAGGCCCTGGCCAAGAACAAAGACGATCGTCACGCCAGTGCGCTGGCGCTGCGCTTGGCCTTGTCCCAGCTCGCCTCCAAGCTGTTCGGCGAGGCCTCGGTGACGACCATCCTGGCGCGCAACATGACCATCGGCTTCCGACAGCGCATGGTTGCGTTCCAAGAACAGGTCGACACCTGGAAGAAGTTCGATCCCGAGACCCTGCCCGTCGAGCTGACTAACGCTCCGGTTACCTCGAACTGGAAACCGCAGAGCGGCCAGGCGACCGGCAACGCCTTCCAAAGTCAGCGACTCAGCGTCGGACCGGGGGGTAGTCAGCGACTCAACGTCGGGTCGGTGAAGATCAACGTCGGGTCGACGGGCACGGGCGTCAGCGACACTGGCGGCCGGCGCTCCGCTTCGGATAGCGAAGTCCCGATCTTTAAGAAGCCGCTCTTTATGGCCCTGCTCGGCGTCGGTGTCCTCACCATCATCGCCGCCCTGGCCATCGTCCTTCTGCGCAGCGGCGGCTCGCCCTGGGCGATCTACGTCGACTCCCAGCCGCGCGGTGCCGAGATCAAGATCGACGGCAACCTGGTCGGCAACACGCCCAAGCGCATCTCGAACAGCACGCCCCCGGCTTCGCAGCGCGTCGAGGTCTCGAAAAAAGGCTTCCGCAGCGAGGTCCGCGACGTCTTGCCGCAGCCCGGCGAGACCGTCCACATCGAAGTCGAGCTCAAGCCCGACGAAGCCGCAGCGGCGCAGTAGACGCGCTGCATCGCGGGGCAGAACGACGAGCTATCCCGTCGTCGAATATCGCCCCGGCGAAAAGGCGGGCCAGGGGACGGCGGCCAGCGGGGATGCAGGGGACTGGCGGCAGATCTGAGCGGTCAAGGCCTCGACGGAGGCCGGGGCGAGGAGGATGCCGTTGCGGTAGTGGCCGCTGCACACCCAGACAGAGGGGGAGGCAGTGGACTCGCCGTGTGTCGTCAGTGGGCCGATCAGCGGAAGCTCGTCGGCGCTGCCGGGGCGGAGGCCGGCCCAGGTGTGGGTGACCGTGGCGGCGCCGAGGGCAGGCACCAGCGACTCGGCCAAGGTCAAGAGGTCAAGCAGGCCGGCGGTGGTCACGGCTTTGACGAAGCCGACGCGCTCCGTGGTGGAGCCGATGACGATGCGGCCATCGCCCCGCGGGACGAGGTAGCCATGGCCGGCTTCGGCTGGCTCGCTCAGACCGGGCTTTCGGGACGCGGCGAGATGCGACGGGACGTGGCCGAAGCAGACATGGCTAAGCGGCGATGGGGCCGCGAAGAGCTCGACCATCTGGCCGCGGACGGGAAAGACGCTGTGCGCGGGCAGCGGCGTGCCGGCAATGCTGGCCGACCAGCTCCCAGCGCACAGCACCAGCTCCGGCGCGTGCAGCAGGCAGGCTGGCTCGCCGGCTTCGGGCTGAAACGTCACGGCGTGGTCGCGGCCTGAGGCCGACGCGAGCGCAATCGCTTGCACTTCGCCACGCAGGAGCCGCACGCCATAGGCCTGCGCCGCGGCGGTCAAGGCGGCGAGAAGACGCGGCGGCTCGACCTGACCGTCCTCGGCAAAGCGCAGCGCTCCGGCCACAGGTGCGAGGCCAGGCTCGATACCGCGAACCGCCGCTGGACTCAGCGCTTCGACGGGCAGATCGAGGGCGCGCTGTTGACTGAGCAAGGAGGCTTGCGCCTGCAGGTCAGCCTCGGCGACGGCAGGGTCGGCGCTAGCGAGCATCAGCACGCCGCAGCGCCGCAGGCCGATATCGAGGCCGGTCTGCTCGCGCAGCGCCTCGGCCCAGTCGGGGTAGAGCGCGCGGCTCGCCAGAGCCAACGACAACAGCGCCGGACTTTCGCGGGCTTCGATCTGCGCGGCCAGGATGCCGGCGGCGGCATACGACGCCTCGCCCCCTGGGCTGCCGCGGTCGAGGAGAAGGACGCGCCGCCCGCTCTGCGACAGCCGCCAAGCGAGGCCATAGCCCATCACGCCAGCCCCAATGATCAGCACGTCCGCCCCGCGAGGCGGTGGACTCAGCGACGAAGGCAAGGTCATGGCCTAGCTCGCGGAGGTGGGGCCGCGCTGCAGCCAGCGGCCGACCTCGCGCTCGATGGCCCGCTTGGCCACGTCCTGAAACGGTCGCAGGACGAAGGGAACGTCGACATCGAGAAGACACTGGCCGGGGGTGAGCTCGATCTTGGCCCGCAGCTTGAGCCCGCGGGCGAGGCCCCCGAGTTCGGCGTGCTGCTCGGAGTGCCAGGTCAGCTGCAGGTTGGCGACTGGATAGCGCGCGGCATAGTGCGCAAACGCTTCATCGATCAGCGCACGGGCCGCGGCGGGGGACAGGGTGTGAACAAAGACGTGCCGCGCCATGAACAAGCGACTCGGGAGTGGGGCTAGTGGCTGGGAGCGGGAGCCGGGGCTGCCGTCGGTTGGGTCGGGGGACGCATGTTGGGCTTGGTCGCGCGCAGCGCCTCCCGCACCAGCTGACGGGCGCGCAGCGGATCGGTCTGCGGATCGACGCCGGTCTGGGCGGACTGCCGCATCAACTCGGCGAGGTACTGCAGGCGAATCCGCGCCATGTCGGGGCAGGCACTCGGCTGTGCATCGCAGGCCGCAAGCCCCTGCTCGGCCTGCTTGAGCGCCTCCTGTGGCAGCAGCAGCGTCGCGTACGCGTAGGCTGCGACCTGATGCACCTGATGCTCGTTGCGACCGAAGAACGGCTCCAGCGCAGCGACGGCCCAGGCAGGCTGATCGACGCGCAGGTAGGCGCGGGCCAGCTCAACGGCAGCCTGAGGATCTTGCGGGGCGCGATAGCGCGCATCTTCCAGGCCGGCCAGCCGATCGAGATCGGTCTTGTCGCCCTGGACCGCGGGGAAGACGTTCACGCCAGGCTGCGGCAAGAGGACCAACACAGCGACGATGAGGATCGCCACCAGATCAAGAAAGCGCGTCAAAGGAAAGCTCCTTGGCCGACTCTATTCGTGCGGCGACCCACGGTCAATCGGCATGTGCGCCGAGCCCAGGGCGGGGTCCGCTACCAGATGTAGCCGCGCTGGCCCCGCGAGATGTTGAAGCGGAACCAGCCGGCCAGCTCGCCGGCGGCATCGGGACTTGGTGGTGGCGAGCCCTGCTCGCGGATGGCGCGCCCGTCTTCGATGGTGACCTTGAGCTCAGCGGCGATCTCTTCCCCGACGTTGCGCCCCAACGAAGAGAAGCGGATGTAGCCGCGCATGAGCGGCTCGGCGGTCGAAAACTGGCAGCTGCCATTGAGCGCGATGTCGGCCCGCACACTCGCCGCCGGATCGGGGGGCAGCGGGGCAGCGCCCGTCGAGACCATCGGCGGGATGATCGGCACCCCGGGCTCGCCGCGGGCCAGCGCCTGCTCTTGCGTGGCAAGGATGCCGTCGATGTCGTGCACCGACAGCGTAAAGACATCGGTGCGATCCGGCTTGTGCGAGGTGCGCTGCAGGCGAATGAACATCGAATCGACGGCCCGCGGATCGGGGTACCAGCCCGGCTTCTGCGCGAACTGCACATCGACGAAGAAGTACTGCGGATCCAGCGTGAAACCAGGCAGCGGGCTCGGCACGGCCTGCGAGTCATCGGGCAGCGGATCTTGATCCGGGCAGTGGCGCAAAAAGAGGTTGCCGCTGACCTGCCCCTCACCTCGCCCCTCGCAGCCGATCTGACCGGAAAGCCCGACGGCGAAAAGGAGGAGTGCCGCGGCCCAGCCCCGACGGCTCCGACCGACCGGCGATGCCTGCCCCGGCCCACACCACCTGCTGCCGAACACCAAGTCGCCCATGGATCTTTTTTATCACGCAGCCCGGCAGCCGGCGGCGGCAATCGCGATAAGCTACGGGGTGTCGCCGCTGCCGTCAGCGCGCACCAAGCCAGCGGCGAGCGCGAGGCGAACCAGCAAGGAATAGGTGCAGGATGAAGGTCGGCATTAACTACGCATGGAAGAACTACGGCTGGGACTTCGGCGAGCCGCCGCGCAAAAACTCGGGCCAGCTGTGGGGCGGACGGGCAGCGTGGCGCGAGCACATCGATGCTGAGCTGGCCAGCTTCGTCGAGATGGGCTTCTTTGCGGTGCGCTGGTTCCTGCTGGGCGATGGCACGACGTACGGCACAGGTGCAGATCGACCACAGCTAGTGCCCGGGCAGCCACCAACGGTGACCGCGATCCCCGCGCTGCCGCCCGGCTTCGTCGAGGACTTCAGCGACCTCCTTTCGCGCTGCGCCACACACGGGCTGCAGCTTTTGCCCTCGCTGGTCGATTTCCATCTCGCCTTCCCGGCGCTGCCGGTCGCGGGATCCGAAGGCATCCTCAAAGCGGGACGCAGCGCGCTGATCATCGATCCCGAGCGGCGCGAGCAGTTCTTGGATCAGACGCTGGCGCCGCTTTTGACCGCCTCGGCCGATTTCCCCGACGTGATTTACGCCTGGGAGGTGATCAACGAGCCGGAGTGGTGCACGCAACCCGCCGGGCCTGTGCCTGGTCCGCCCGATCCCTGTCACACGGTGAGTCACGAGGCGATGCGCGCCTTCATCCGCAGCGGCGCGCGAAGGATCAATGAAGCCGGCTTCCTTTCGACGGTGGGGTTCGCCTATCACGACTCCGTACGCGGCTGGGATAGCGCGGGTCTGGGCCTGACGCTGCACCAGTTTCACTACTACGGCGAGCCGGCGCACATCCCGGCTCATGACTTCGATCCACGCTGGCCGCTAATCGTCGGCGAGATCGCCACCGCACCGCATCGCCCCTGGCCCGAGCTAGGACCGCATCAGGATGTGGCGTCCCGGCTGCGGCTGCTGGCGCAGAAGGGCTATCCCGCCACCTTCCTGTGGTCGGCGAATCGGCAAGAAGAGACCAGCGCCGTGCCTCCCGCTGTGGATTTCTGCGCCGAAAACCGCACCCGCATGCGCGACTACATCCGCTCGCGCTAGGCACGTCGCCGACGCGCCGCCCGATTTTTCCGAGATTTTTTTCGCGGCCTGCAACTTTTCGCCATGCTGCCGCCATCTCCGAGTCAGACCGCATGGAGACTGGCGAGACCGCAAGCGAGCGCCTAAGTCGACTGCTCCTGCCGCTGCACACCGCCGCGCGCTTGACCGCTCGACGCATCTGCCGCAGCCCGGCCGAGGGCGATGATCTGTTTCACGAGGCCGTCCTGCGTGCCCTGTCGCGCATCGATCAGCTGCGCGAGGAGTCGCGCTTCCGGGCCTGGTTTTTTGCCGTGCTGCTCTCGGTGCATCGGGCTCGCTGCCGGCGCGCATTCCTGCGCCGCTTGGTGCCCTTCGCCTTTTTCGGACAGTCCGAGGACCCGCATGCCGATGACGGTCGGGGCGACATACCGACGCTTTCGAGCGAGCCCCTAGACGAAGAGACGCGAACCCGCGCGGCGCGCATCACCGAGGCGCTGCACACCCTGTCTGCCGAGGCACGTCAGGCGATTGTGCTCTTCGAAGTGCAGGGCTTTTCGATCGAGGAGATCGCCGAGATGCAGGACAGCACCGCGAGCGCTGTGAAGTCGCGGCTGAGTCGCGCCCGGCAGAGTCTGCGTCAGCACTATCTAGAGCAGTGCCAGCAGGAAGACGGGGCCACGGACTCGCCCCACACCGACGGTGCAGCCGCCGCACCAACGAAGCGAGCGGCGGCCGCATGGCTCGGCCCCGGCGATCCCGGAGCGGTGGATTAGACGAACCCCAGGAAGGCGCGAGATGGCACAAGACGACATTCCTCCCTCGACGCAGAGCCGTCGCCAGCACATCGCGGACCTACCGGCCCGATCGGATGCGGTGGCCGACCCGCTGGAACCAAGGGTCCGCGCCGACCTCGATGCTCTATGCCGCGCTACGCAGCAGGCCCTGCCGCCGCCCACGACGCTGCGTTCGCTGCTGCGCGATGCCGAAACTGACCCCCAACCCCGACGAGGACTGCTCATGGAGACACTGCGTTTGGATCCCCGACGTACCCGACTGCGCCGCACCCTGCTAGGCGCGATGGGCTCGCTTTCGCTGTGCGCCGCCGTGCTGCTGTGGCCGGTGAGCTATGAGCGCACGGTGGGCCATAACGTGCAGCTCACCGTCGCGCTGGGCGATCGCAACCTGCCGCCCGAAGAAGCGCTGCGGACCCTGCCACCGCGCGGCCTGGCCAAGCAAATCAAGACCGCGCTGCAAGCTGACAGCGTGCGTGTCGAGCTGTCACGGGGCGAGGCCGGGACGCAGATGACGTTCACGGCCCGCGTGCCGCAGCGCTCGCGAGGGGCGGTCGATGTCCGCACGGCAGCGCTGCTCAAAGAGCTACAGCGCGAGCTGTCGACCTCGCCGCTGTCCCCTGCCCTGCAAGTGCAGGTCAGCGAGCGGCGCGAGCAGGTGAGCGGCCGCGTCTATGCCATGGCCCTCGATCGCCTGATCCAAGTCCGCGTCGATACCAGCGGCAAGAGCGACGCCGAAGTCACCGCCGAAGTCGAGAGCCAGCTTCGCGCGCAGGGCATCACCGCCCCCAGTGTCCACTTCGAGCGGCGCGGCGATGAAAAGCAGCTGAGCATCGAAGCCGACACCG